>JAACCR010000074.1 GCA_009937205.1 Methanobacteriota archaeon
ACTTCAAATGTCTACAATGAATTGTGGGTTCATGCCTTCCTTCCACCTAATGGCCATCACTGCCGTCCTAGTGTGACTCGTGCTGATGGCGACCATCATGTCGATGTACACTCAGAAGGACGAACTTGGTTTGAGCCAGCATTGCAAGCAGGTCCTGAATTCGTTTGTGAAAACCTTCACCTTGCAAGCAATCTTCCCGCCTTCCGCCAAGGACGTCATGGAATTATTCGTGTATTCCTGCCTTACAATTCTCAACGTAATTTCATGGAGGAGAATTTCTCCGACCGCATGAATGACCGCCCCCCTCTCCATGAGCGAGAGATATCCCCCGATAACGAGCCTTGGAGCCATTGCCTTCAGCGCTTTGTTGATGCTTGTGCCGCCATTAAGAATAATGGTGTGCGCTCTGACCTTCGCCTCTTTATCCACCGAGGAAGTGAAAACCCACAGGAAGTGATCCTATGAATGTAAAATATATTGCAAAAAACCCTAGCCCAGTACCTCAGACCATTACCCTCCGCAAAGGCATGCCTTTAGACGGTGGACGCCTGCACAGTGCGGAAGCAATTACTGTACAGATACCACCTATGAGTGTACGTGAAATCTTCTTTGATGAAGAAGGAATGCCTATCGTCGATGGTTGTGTTCAAGACTTAACTGTGAATGTTGTTAACGAGGATGGAACTCCTATAGATCCACATAGCTCCCGCCGTGAACGAACACAAATTCGTGATGTTAACGGTAATAGTTCTGAATTGTTTGTTGAACAGACTCGTCGCGTCTATCCAAGTTTGCTTGTCAATGATGACCGCTGCCTTGGAGGAACTCAATTAATTGCTCAGTTCTCTCACCTTCGTAGCGCTCGTGACAACACTACTGCTGTCTATTCTCCAGCTGCCCTCAACATGACTTTTGAATCTCGTACCGATAGTTTGTATCATGCTGCCTCACAAGGTCTTGTCACCATTGAAAATATCGTAGGAAACGGTTATGATTCAAGCAACGCCATACATATGGAAATCAACAATCCAAGTGCAAATGTAGTTCGTATGGTCGTTCCTCAAGGCACTATGATAGAGCAACAATCATGGAATGGTAATCAGAATCTAGTCGTTAAGGAAGATGTGTGGATTGAAATCCAACCAGGTCAAACTGGTACCTTCCCATTACCAGCTTTCTGTGCTAATGCTAGCGCTGGCTCACCTAATAGTGATCCAATGAACTTGACACCCTTTGTCTTCCACGATATGGGTGAATCTTTCCGTGACCAGCAGTCAATGTGGCGAACTACAGACAGTCGTCGTAATGTTCGCATGGGCTGAAAACGAAGCAGTTATTGGTGTCTATGAATTAGGGCCATCATGGGGAAGAAGAAGGATTGGAAGGTAGAAGCTACCGAACTAAGAAAAAAAGTCAAAGAACTTGAGAAATTAATCAAAAAGCTTGAGAAACCAATCAGCAAAAATGTAATCGAAATTGCTGAGATTGAAGATGGTAAAAAAACAATTGATGCCATCTCCCTAAATGGTAAATTTGCATTACATCCATCTTTGGCAGGATGGTTTTTCAACCAAGAAAATGTTCTCGTGAGCAAACGAAGCGAAAAGATTCAACAAGCGCTCGGCATTGGTATGCTAGCCTTATGGCAGGGTCGCGTATCGCATAGTTTGAATCAATTCAAAGACAAAATGCAATCCGAAATAGAGCTCGTTCAAATGTATATGTTGGATATGGAAATAAAATTAGAAAAGGATAACAAATACAAAACCGACCAAGAGATAACAATAAAAGTCGCCCTTGAGAAGTATGTCAGCAGTCAAGGATATCTTGATGAAATCCAACACGATGGAACCGGATCGGACGATGGGGATACAAACAAAACAGGGGATGTATTGGCTGTAATTAGAGATGGCAAAAACATTGAGAACCTCGCCATTGAGGTTAAATTCTCCAGCACTTATGGATTAGGTGATATCAAAACTGGCGGCCGCAATAATGCGAAATCCTCATTCCGAAGCAAAGGCGATACCGCAATTGGGCAACTTCTTGAGACACGTTCCACAAAAAGTTCTAAAATCGCAATTTTTGTGATGAATGAAAGACTCAATCCTATTAGTGAAATCGGAGATCAACAAATTTTGTTTTATCCAGAAGTGTTTGGATTTATTGTCAAAGTTGATACGGAAAATAATAATTTTACTTATCTTGAAATTGCTTACGAAATCGCTCGCTCGATGACTCTTGCATCAAGACCACTGGATAAGTTACACTTTGATGTTGTCCAATTTCTTCTCACTGAACTGAATTTCCTACTTAACCGAGATAAACAATACAAAAACATCGCTAAAACAATCAAAACTAGCATCATAAGTTCCCACAACTCATTAATGACGAAAATTGACAACGAAGTGGCGGCCTTGGATGCAGAGATAAGTGGGCTCAACCTTGCCGTTGAAAAGACCATGCAAGTTTTGGAAAATTACCTCACAACCGGTATTTTGGAACCAGATGAGGCTTGGGCGATTTATAGTAGAGAGCGAGAGCAGTTGGAATGGGCACAAAAGAAAGCAAAAACAAAGGAATGGATGGCCCTTGCTTCAGACTTAACTGAACAAGAAGACTCCCCAACTGAAGCGATCAAAGACACCTCCAAACCTAAGGAAAAAAAACTGACTAAAAGCGCCCTGTTGAAAATGAAAAAGGCGGATTTAGTAGATATATGCGCCAAAAAAGGTTTAACGAAATCTGGAACAAAAGCAGAGCTAATAGCAAGAATCCTAAAGTGACCCTTTTCTGGAATCGAACCAGATCCTCTGCTTACGCAGTGTGCACCATACACCAAAGGGGCCTTCTACACCATTCCTCTTACAACATGTGTTTTCACTTGCCAGAGTGCGATACCCAATTACTTGGGCCAATGGCTGTTGTTTCAGAGGAATATTCATTTTCATCAAGATATACAATCGTCAATTCAAGTTTATTTGTAGGTCTAGGATAATCCCATCCTAATTCTTTGTAATATGCTTCAACCGCTTTCATTACTTCAGCCAACGTTGCATTACCATGTGCAACTGTGACAATGTTTCTGCAATTAAATCTAGATCTGGAATAAGGAAACTCATAAGTGATTGTGTCCATCGCTTGGGCTTTGGATTGCTCGATGAGAATCTTGGCTAGATGTTTAGTAGAATCTTTACCAGACCATCTCAATCTCTTTACAGGATTAGCCTCCCATGATTCCTTGGTCTGCAAGGTAGTAGTCTGGTTTTTCCACCATGGGCATCTATTGACAACCTGTTGTTGCAAATTATTCCTAACTGCTAAGGCAGAATTCTTGGTGTAAAGTGTAGGTGCTAATTCAAGTAAATCACCATGAATAAGGTTGAGAATAAAATTCTCACCTAGTAATTTGTATGACCTCTTTTGAAGAGTTGGCTGCAGGCATTGTGGATGCTCAACTAACCATTGTAAATATTCCATATACGAGGCTTTTGGCCATGCAGTTTTTGCTGGAACCGGAGTCTTGTATACTGTTGAGTGTGCGCTACCTTTCATGTATACTGTAGTCCATGTATCATGCCAGTTCTCCCAAGTAGTCGCATGAGGATGAATAGTTTCACTGTGGTTTGCTTCAATCAATTTTTGCACTTTTTGCTTATCGAGGGCCATTTCTGGAATAGATTTCCAAAACCACGGTTTTATCGCTTCGTTCCAATCGGTATTTCCAAGTGGCCCTTCACTTGAATGATGAATTTTGAACACCGTTGCAGAATATGTTTGCACATCCCCAGAGAAGTCCCAACCCATCCATTCAATTGTACAAACCTCTTCCATCATAGCATGTTCTCCAATCGGAAAAGTTCCTCCAGGGTGATTATACCATCTGCAGCCATCTTCACCCATGGACTTGTGCTTATGGTCAAAAATAACTAGGCCACCATCTCTTATTTTGTTAGCATAATGAGTCATCATATCAGGTAATGCCGTCGCTGAATTGACAATGAATCTTTCCAACCAAGTCATCCAATCTACATACAAAATGTCAATCGGTGCTGATTTAGAAAGATACTCATAGGCTTCTCCGACATTGTGGATTTGCCAGTGTGGAACTGAAATTGATGTCTTTCTGAACACTGGTGCTCCTTCGGAAGTATTACACAATCTCTGATAGATAGCATGGTGAGCTTCATCTGCATGATAAGGCCCGGTATCAGGGCAATACTGGCCATGGTCGATGAGTAAGTGAACAAAGGGGTGTTCAGCATCTTCAAACAAACTCATGCTGGCATGGTGATAATTTCCAGCTGCAGGATGCGCAATTACCAAAGGTCTATTTTCATCAATTTCAATCGGCAAACCAATGCCCATATCATTTGCTTCACCATAAGTGACACAGTTTCCAAAACCATTCAGTGGAAGTTTTCTAGCCATACTTTGACTCATCATACACACCTCGGATATCCAAGCGGAACTACTCTGAAGATTCTCTTAGTCTGTCTTTCAAGCCTAGCATAATCCTGTGCGGCAATAATGCCTCCTGAACCACTGTTTTTGGCAGTATCATAGATGGTATCCTTGTGCAAAGTCACAATGTGAGCAGTGCACAGTTTACCGTTTTCATCAGGATCGCTAGGCGGGTTAATAGAGTAGAAACTTAGCAAGAACAGGTCATCATGCTCGACTAATTCGTCGATATAATGCTTAATTCTCCTAAGGTCAGTATTACAATACGCTAATTGCATGCCATAAGGCTTCAATGCATTGGACCAGGTATGAGGAGATTGTGAATTAGTGATTTCCTTGATCTCATCAACGGTTACCTCTGCACCAGTTGTCCTTGCAATCATGGCCAATGTGGTCGCTACACACGATGGGCCTTGTTGCCTATCATGCTGAATATTGATATCTGCAAAGAACTGGTCTTGTGTTTCATTATTCACAACTGCGTCCCATAGAGGGGCACTTGGATTAGGTCTCCAAGCAGACATCAAGACCACTCCTCTTTGAAAGATTCATCAAAGGAAGGATGTTCTTCATCTGAGAAGGAAATTATCGCTTCCCCAGTGCATTCACCTTCACAGTCATCATCTTCACAGTCATCATCTTCGCATTCTTCTTCATCAGCTTCCCATTGCTTGTGGTGCTTCAATTTTAATTCAGTATATTCAATCTGCTTTTCTAAATATGTCATAATTAATGCAAGTATTTCGTTTATATTCATCTGTTTCTTGTTGTTATTATTTTTCATTCGTATCACCTCATTGGTACTCCCAATCTTGGTCAGGTCTTCCACCTGGCCATTCTCTTTCCATGAATTCATGGTGTTCGATATCTTTCATATCTTGTTCAAATTGTATCTTCCATATTTCTGTGTCATCGATACACAATTGGATCAACGAGAACATAGCAAGTGGAAAATTATCATCCTCAGGTTTGTCAATACAGCATTGATTGCCATGTGTGTAAAGCGTTTGCTTGCCACCGTATTCAGGTACATGTTCGGGGCAAATCCAATATTCACCGTGGGAGTGTTCGATGATATATCTGCTGAAATATTCAAGTACGTTTCTTCTCCAAGGTACTCTTGCTCTATCACTATCATTCATTTTTTTGTAATGTTCATCCAGGCTTCTCGGTGAAACCCATGTATCATGTTCAATGCTCATATCAAAAGTAAACTGATGCCCATGTTTGCCTTCTATTGTGATAGTGTAGCCATCAATCTTGATATTCTCATTCTCGTGCATGAACTGCATTAGTCTGAGCCAATGAGCTCTTTCTGCTACGATATTTGGCGTATCATTTTCTGGGTCTTCAATTGGCAATTCAACCTTCATCGAAGTCAACACTAGTTCCCACTCAGGCCAATTATCCCATGCTTTGCCTTCTTCGACATTATGCTGATTGTAGGCGAAAAATATTTGCATGAACGCTTCTGGTAAATCCAAATTTCCATTATGGTCAATAATTTCCATAGGGTCGATATATCCATTTTCTATGAACCATTCATTTGTTTTTTGAACCGGATTCATGCAAACACACTCCTTCTTGTTGTTCTATTAGGATGACAAATCTTGCATGTTCTGTTAATGCAGGGCCAAGAGTATTCATTTTCTATGCCATCGATATGGCCTCTTTCTTGCATTTTCTCCCAGAATGGTCTAGTACAATTCCATGTATCGACCCAAATTCTCTGCTCTGGGAATGCCTTTCTGATATCAGAAATCATTTCTGAGCCAAAGCCGGATTTGCTATTAGTGGAATCATAAACCATGACATTGTCAATCTCAATATTATCACCACTGACAAAAACCCAGCAATTAACAATAGGCATTCTGCCGTTATATATCCAACAATTCTCATGTCTTGGGTGTTGCCAAAAGTTAGCAATACCGTTGATTGTTACAATCTTTTGACCGCTTTCAGTCTCTTCTTGTTTAGCTATTATGTTCGTTTGTGTTTTTATTTTCATATTATTACTTCCTTTGTTTAAGTATTCCATCTCCATGGTTGTGAATAGGCAGGGGCACCGGGAATTGAACCCGGATCTGGAGGTCCGCAACCGCCTATGCTATCCGTTACACTATGCCCCTTTGAGACAAAGCAGGCAGAGGTACCCGGAGTCGAACCGAGGTCCAGAGGTTCGTAACCCCTGATGCTATCCACTACACCATACCTCCATGCTGCTTTATCGTAAACAGCGATTGCACATTGTGGAATCACAAATGCGGCAATGCTGCCAAACCCCAGATCAGTCGCGTTAACAGCGAAGACGGAGGGTCCGCTTCAACAATGATTGTTCGTTGAATTCTGGTTCCCTCATATTCTCACCTGTTCCGGTAGATAAGACATATCGCCCACCCCTATTAAAGTGGCCCCTCAGATGCTCGTTTTCTGGAAACAATAGTGTCTGTGCAGGCGTAGGGCTACTTTTTACCGCACGCATACGCGTGACATACTATAGGGAAAAATTATCAATTTTTAATTCTAAAACAATTCGTAAATTTCAGCGTCGGGTGCATATTGAAATACGATAGTTAAATGCGATAAAATATGGAAGAAGATTATTCTGAATACATGTTACAGCCAGGAGATATTCCACTTGGTAAGAAAGAAAAGGCAAGTTATGGCTGAATATAAAGCCTCAAAATCTAACTGATCTAGTTTCTATTTGTTTTCCTCAAAGGTGACTCTGAAAATAGACACCCGCTGGAAATTTTGCTGAAAAAATCACTAAGTGTTGCCAGCCAAAGCGTTTCTGCTCAATACGGAAATTCAATTCCGTATTATTTCTGTGATGATGTCGGATAATGAATAGTAGAATTTAGAATGCGGAAAAAATCGCCAAAATGTGCCTATTCAATGCTTTGATGCGGGATTGACGCAGATTGGACAACTATTAAGTGGGTCGATGTTGATAGGACTTTACATGGCAAGCAACCCAAACACAGCAAAACCACCTGATAGCAGTGAGAAACAATCAAGCGAATTAGAGAATTCTACTCTTTGTTCTGTATACTTGCGTATACTATCACAAACAGGTGTAAGAGCAGACTTTTTGAAAGTCAGTAAAAGACACTCTGAATTATTAGAAAGTTTAGGCTATGGTGCCTCAAGGATCAGTATCAGATAACCCCAACAAGTGCCCCTCTCTCCATCATGATTTTTCATGTCAACTCTCCGTTGTGATGGAGGGAGGTGGCCTCACCGGAAATTGATTATCTTCCACCAGCGTTGTCGATAAGTGGCCCAACGGCCCACAAAATTCTGCCATCTAATTCATTGCTTGTACGGCTAACTTCGTATCGGTCACGAAAACTAAATTTACGGTTCAAGTCACCGAAATCTTTGCCTCCATCCAATGTTCGGAAATTCATATTTGTTCGAAGGAACATTTGCAATGGAGGGAAAAAGTCTCCACCAATTCTGCGAATAATTGATTTCATAATATTGTCTTCCTGGATTATAAATAATTCCTGTCCATTTGGATCTGTAACTATCCATTTTCTTTGTAAAATTCCTGCCCAAAACTTCCTTGTAAAGGTGCAAATATGTTCACCATTGCTTGAATCAACTAAATCAAAAGTTCCCCAAGCATCAACCCAATTGCGTTGTTTGATATGTAGCATTTCTGAAGTTTTTGTTTCATCGATATAATATTTTAGATCACAAGAAGCCCATGGCCAGTTAAATCCTCTATGACAATAACCGGCTGGAACTTCACTACCTGGCAAATAAATATCATACTGTTGACCGAATTTAAAAATTGAACGTATTCTTTGTTTTACCTCTAAGTTATCGGTTGTTTCAAATTGTGGATTTTTC
>JAACCR010000075.1 GCA_009937205.1 Methanobacteriota archaeon
CCCTGTGATCACCTTACCTACAAAGGCACTTGCTAGACCTTTACGAGTAGTTTCAACCTCAGGTAATTCTGGCAAGTAGAATCCTCCAATTAATCAACTATTTTCTTCTTTCCTACCTTCAAAGAGCATGTGATTATCTTCAAATCCTGCCAAGTCAATGGATTCTTCAACGGTTAATCCGGCTTGTTCCAAAGCGGTTGCCACATTAGCGAAAACTTGTGCTTCATCATCTCCAGTCCATCTTTCACTGGCTGCTTTGAGACTGAGTAAGCCAATTCCATCATCCGCTAAGAAACGATTAGCAGCTTTAATAAAAATTTCAACTTGACCTGCTTGACTGACATCTTGGAATAGCCATCTTACTTTTCTTGGCATCAATACACCCCAAGCACTGAATTTCCTAGCATCGCCTAGAACAGGAATTAATCCTGGCCTGGAATCTGCAAGGTGAGTTAAATCACGAAGGCAACGAGGTGCTAAATCTACGCAAACTAAACGTCCGCCTTGATGGTTATCTTGCCCACATAGGTGGTCGTGTAAGTGACTAACAGAGGTTCCATGGCCTGCCCCTAGGTATAGGATGGTATCTCCTTCATAGGGCAGTAATAGTGCTGGGTTTCTTTTTGTGCGAATCATTGCTGCTCCTAATTTTGAACGGCTTGGATCCCAGCGGCGATATTCAACTCCTGAAAACCTACGCAATGATTCCCCGTAAACAGAAGATCTTGGATTAGCATTGATAGTCCATAATGCGCGACCATCCTTACGGACAGCCCAGGATAAATCCTCCTTTCTTCCTCTGTTATTCTTTGCCAAAATAACACCTCATCTATTCAAGCGAGATTGGGGTGTTGGGAAATTTTTACGAATTTCTTCAATCCGCAGTTCCACTAATTCAACATCCGCCTCTGTCCATGGAGTTCCTTCAAAAGCATCTATTTTTGCTGCGATACTGATTTTACTAGCCAGTGTTCGAGATATTTTTCCTCTAATCCATTTAGGTGAACGTGATATCCATGGGTGCATGAAAATATGTCCATGCTTAGGTGGTGGAGCACCTGTTTTCAGGTGATTGAAGAATGCTTTTTCCGCACCTAATACTTGTACAGTACCACTCGGCAACCTTGCAAATCTCATTCTTCCATGTGCTTCTACACAAAGACGTGCAGCCAAAAGTGGACCGATTAGCATGGAATTGGATGGAAGGTGTTCTGTTGCTAATGTACGAACTGCATTCTCTAAACGGTCTAAGCGACCTCTAAAAGTTGAGACACCTTCACCAAATTCTCGTAATGCTTTCCATTCACTCTTGGATGGCCCTACCGGAGGTAATTCAGCATCTAATTTCTTAGCGAGCATTTGCAGGTCATCTGATTCAGATACTGTCTTTCCAAGTGCAGAGCGATCTGCACCAAATCTGGCATCAGGTAGGAATAGTACAACCCATTCAACAAGCCGCGCTTCCATGGTTAGATGTGCTGTTCTCATCTCATCACTTGCTCGAACCAAATACTCTAGGCGCTTATCCGGGTCTCCAGCAGCCATAGCAACTCCAAGTTTTGACATTGAGATAGCAGCTGCATCTGCTGACGCTTGTGCTTCATCATCTGGAAATGGCCAATCTGCATCTGGTAATTTTTCCTCACCATGCAACAATACTGTCGCTTCTGGAAAACGTTCGGCAAGAACTTTTGCTTCTGAGATCATTCCACCTTTAGCTATGATTTGTAATCGCTCAATGATGGCATGTTCAGGATAATGTCCATCCCATATTTCTTCATCCACGATGTTACCATTGTCATCTGCAACAGCAGCGGCCCTCCAATCATACCATAGCCACATAACTCAACCCAATCAACACTCAACCTTGACCCTTGTCCTTAAAATTCATCATCAATGAATAAATAATAAATTTATTTAAATGAATATGAGCAATGCTAAATGTCGCATACATTGAAATATAGTTTAGTTTGGGGTTGGTGTATGTTTTGCCCTTCATGTGGTACTCTCGCATTCCCAAATCCTAAGGGAGATATTGCTTGTACTAACTATAAATGTGGATATAATGGTCCTGCTAATGTCGTCATTAAAGGCACAGATGGCAAGGATGTTGACCTCTCTCAAGCAAAGTCTAGCACCGCTGCTAAGGGTAGAGATTTTCAAGTCATAAAAGACTCTGATGAGAGACATGGAGTACTAACAACTGAATCATACATGTGCCCAAAGTGTGACAAGATGGAAGTTTTTGCATACCTTGAACAAACTCGTTCATCCGATGAACCTGAAACACGAATGTTAACTTGCAAAAATTGTAAGCACGGTTGGAGAGAATACTGATCTAAAATAGAATTATTCTCAATGAGAATAAGTTTGCAACTCAAACTATTGTTTGAATTAATCAATTGTCGTTTTCAACGCGTGGTGCTAAGAAATATTGTACTTCGGCAGCTCCATCACTGAATGAAAACTTCATTGACAGTGGGAAATTGTCACCAAATCCAAGTGATACTTCTTCGAGTGACCCGAAAATCTTGGCCATTCCTACCAGATATTGTAGTGAGTACTGTGAACGGGCAGGTTCGGTGCATTCGATAGATTTCAATTCCTCTTTGTCAAATACTACTGTAACTGAATCTGCAGAACCTTGTACATGAATTGTAAAGGATTCTTCTGTAAGGCTAAAGTGAACCAAATCTCCAACTTGGCGGGCTGCACGAAGTGCTTGGGAAAACTGAGCGCCCCCAATAACTGTCTTGCATGGGAAGTCAAGTTCTGGAACTAGTGGGGAATTCATTATTGAATTATCTAATGGACGGATGTTTCGGTCAATATTTCCTAAATTTATTGTTAGGACTCCGGTTTCATCACCATATGAAAATTCAATCATATCATTGGCGCCACCCAAAGTGAGGAGCTCCTTTACTTTACGAACATCAAAACCGATCTTGTTTTCATCGATTTCCCAAGTTTCGAACGCTGCTGCGTCTACGTCCAATTTGAGCATTGCGACGTGAGAAGGGTCCACTACACAAATGTGTAGCCCATCTTCCTCAAAATCAAATCTAGCATCTTCTACTACCATACCAAGTGTTTCAACGATTTTACTCATTAATTCTTGTCGGGCCGTGACGTTCAGCATTGAGATACACCCCTCTCCATATTCTCTTCCTTCCGCGACGGCTTATGAACTTAACATAAAAAGGGCATCAAAATAAACAAACATGCGCGGTTTTTGCACAATCACTGAACTACCGCGCATAACATAAGTTCTA
>JAACCR010000076.1 GCA_009937205.1 Methanobacteriota archaeon
TCCTAAATCAAAAATAGCCCTAGATTGTTCAGCCGTCCAACCTGTTTCTTGTAGTTGCATCATGATGCTTCTTTGCTCTTCACCATCTGATAGGGCTTGTTTTACCCAACTTGCGGCAGATTCTCTATCAGCAGTCTGGTGTCCTTCGAAAATGCTCAAATCAATTTTAATCTTAGCCTTTCTCTTTGTTTTCTTCACGCCTTGATCTTCATCGCCATCTGCTTGTGATTCTGCAACGTCAGCATTAGCCTTTGGTTTTGCTTTGCCCGCATTTGAACCTGGAGGACCTCTATTTGGAGGCGCCTTGCCAGGAGGACCTCGGCCCTGAGGAGTTGTTGGACTTCTACCTCTACTTGGAGGGGGTTTTGCTGAGCTAATCTTTGGACTATTTCTGAATGAGGCCATGAAGTCGTCTTCATCATCATCCCAATCATCATCATCATCATCATCATCATAATCATAGTCGTCATTTCCACGAACTAATCTCAATACTATAACAATGATAACCAATAATGTAATTGAGCCCCCAACGATACCGATTAAAGCCATCTTAGAAACGCCCAAAATTGTTGATGATGAGTCTGAATCGTCTATTTGGCGTTTAGGACAACCATCAGAATATCCATCAACTCCACTGTGTTCATCAATACAAATATCATAGAAGTCAACAACGCCATCATTGTCACTATCCCAGTTCTGAGAATCACAACCATATTCATTTACTTCTCTCTTAAAATCTGGAAGAGTATTTGGGCAAAGATCTGGGTTTGTTCCGGAACTATTATCTCCATATCCATCCAAGTCATAATCCTCCCATTGAGTTGCATCGCCACGCAGAGATTCTGGTTCAAATAAATCTCTCCAACCATCACCATCATCATAACAACCGAGGAAATCCTCGAAAGATAATCCATGCTCATTAGGACATTGGTCGGCATTATTACCAGTCAACTCATCACCATAACCGTCCCCATCTGTGTCATTCCATTGTGTTGAATCTAGAGGGAATGCGTCGCCAGTTTGGTTTTCTCTTAACCCAGTTGCGGAGTTTAGAGAGAAGGAATAATTTCCTTTCCAACCATCACCATCAAGGTCTGTATCTAATGCAGTCTCATCAACACAACCATCAGAACTTACTGGGAATCCTGCTGTGGTATTAGGACACTGGTCAAGGTCATTATTGACTCCATCTAAATCATCATCTTTTTGAGAGTCTCCACACCCATTCGCATCAACAATTTCTTCAACTGGAGTCAATGGACACTGATCTACTGGGTCAAACACTCCATCGCCATCTGTATCTGTTGTTTGTTGAGTCTGGCTACAGCCAATTGCATCAACCGTCTCACCAAAATCTGTATCCTGGCATTGATCAATATCATTGGTAACTCCATCTTGGTCATCATCTAATTGATTTTGAGCACAACCATTAGCATCGACCTCTAAATTTAATCCAGTATTAGGGCATAGGTCAGATTCATCATATACCGAATCGAGATCATCGTCCTCGGAATTTATTAGTGGACAACCCATTCCATTTGTGCCGTTGAAGACACCTGAAACTAGTAGGCATAAGTCCGCTTCAACACCATCTGCTTCATCTCCAAAACCATCGCCATCGCTATCTAACCACTGAGTTTTTTCTAATGGGAAATCATCTTGTGAATCCATCCATCCATCACCATCTGCATCTGGACAACCAGGATATGGTTTTGTTGAATTACCCCACGTATTGAGGCATCCATCAAGTGTTAAACCTTGATTGTTCAAAGATGGAGATGCTTTCGGTTGATTTTGAAACTCAACATCATTACAACCTTCAGCATCAATCTCTTCGCCAAGATTTGAATCGCCGCACCAATCAAATGCATTGGCAACACCATCATTATCATCATCCATGGTTGCGTTATAATATGAAGTCCATGCATCAGGGTAGTTATCCAAATCTGAATCATTAGCTGCGGCTATGTTATTGGGGAAATAATCTGGATTTACAGCTCCCTCAGAACTGTTATCACCAAATCCATCACCATCAGAATCATTCCATTGAGTTGAATCATTTTCCCAAGCATCTGCGCCACGAGATTCATTCCATTCTAGGAAGGTCCCCAAATCTGAAGGGTTACTTGCACCATCACCATCGGAATCAAGGCAACCAAATCGGTCACGCCAAGAAGAACCCCAATCCCATGGACAGTTATCGCCGGCAATTGGGTCAGAATCATTATCACCCCAACCATCGCCATCATAGTCTTCATATTGACTTGGATTAAATGGGAACAAATCTCCTGGTGAAGCGCTAGGTTCTAGCCATGTTGAACAACAATCAGTACCCGAATTATCTCCATAACCATCACCGTCGGTATCCTTAGATTGTTTCCAATTTGTTGAAAATTCGTCTCCACCATAATAGCTACCATCATTATCAGACCAACCATCTTGATCTACATCAATACATCCTTTGCGGTCTATCCATGAAGTACCACCTTGATCTGAACAGTCATCTACTGAATCCGAATAGCCATCGGTATCAAAATCTGTACAGCCCATCTCAAAGAATGCTGAAGTGCCTGATGTTGTAGGACAACTATCAAATGCAGGACCCAGATTATTGTCTCCATAATTGTCACCATCGCTATCATTCCATTGATTTCCAAGTGTTGGGAAAGAATCCAATAAATCAAAAATTAAATCTCGATCTTGATCTGAATATAACTTCAACAGGTCTACATCATTGTTGATTGGATCCCAAATAGATAGAATTACTGTTCCATTTGAATCTACATCTGCATCGATGTGATTACCCACGCTAACATCTCCGAAAGACATACTCATCCAAGGTGCAGATGCGCCGTTGATTGGGTTCTTGGATAAAGAATTCCATGTTAGTAAGTTACTGGTTGGCTCGCTGGTCAATAGAACATAGTGGTCATCAAATTCTACTAAATCCCATGCTCCATTTGCGGTTGAAGGGGGTTGTGTAGCAATGGTTGTCCAATTACCATTCTCATCTTCAACGTAGATGACATCGCTGTTTCCATTTCCTCTAACAGCCAAAGTTGCAGTAGTTAAAACCTCTAAATCAATTTGATAATCATTAATTCCTCCCTGCGGTTGAGGTACAGTAGGATTAGTCCAGTTGCTATCATTCCACATACTCTTGAATACTGATAAAGTTCCAGAATTTGTCAGTGAGGTAATGTACAAATAACCGTCAGCAGATAATTCCATTTCAATATCTGTAGCTAAATCAGTTTCTGACTGAAGAACTGTAGAGGATATTGCGGTTCCATTCCAAACCCATTGGCTCAAATTAGAATTGATGCCATCTGATTCAATCAGGGCGATTGCAAATGAGCCATTTGGCAGCAATAATGCGGAGTGGTCCAGACTTACCGCGCTACCAACATCTCCGACATCTGTTAATGACCAAGAACTAAGCTTTGTAGCCAACTCGAGACTATCATCGGATGAATCTCTATAAATCAAATTAGTATTATTATTGGAATCTACAATAACTGAAATTTCAGAATCCAAGACCATTGAAGTTCTAACCAATTCATGAGACCAAGAAGATTCGCCTTCAATACTAGCAAATATTTGATTTCCTGTTCCAGAGGTATATGCAAGATGCTGGCGACCTGAATCATCAATTGCACTACCAAGATATTGACCCATTGTACCGGTGGTTATCAGTTGATTTTCAACTGCAGTAAATGCTGATGCGGTATGATATACAATACCATTTACTGCATCACTTGTTAGAATAATTGGCCTACCAGCATTTGAAACTGCATATTCAACTGTAGTATTATTTTGATTGGATAAAGTAATTTCTTGATCTAACCACACGCCGAGAGGACTACCATCGTTAGCATGTTCTAACTTGTGTAATTGTGTAGAATTATCTACTACCAGTGTCAACATCATGCTCGATTCACCCGATGCTGATGACGCCAAATTGAGAGATTGTAAATCTCCTTGGTAAGTGAAATCGGTTGCTTCCCAATCTCTTTCAGATAAGATATGATATTCTAGTCCATAGGATGTCCCAAGGTTTGTATTTCTTTTACTGATTATTAATTCATCTAACCCATCGCCATCCATATCTGCATTCGTAGCCATCGAAATACCGAACTTTTCTTGACTATCACCTTGGACAATAGTTTGTACATCACTTCTCAATCCTGATGCTGAACCTAAGAATAGTTTGACTTTACCATTCCTTAATGCCCCATCTTCGACAATGAACATATCATTGAATCCATCCTCGTTAACATCGCCAGCGCTACGTAATGCGTAGCCCATTCTATCATTTGGATAATCCCCGACAATAGTATAGTTAGGCTGGTCACCAATACCATTGGCGGAACCATGGTACATCCATACCTTACCCGCTTCGTAAGATGATGTGCCATTGAATATTTCCGAGAATGCTAATTCATCAAACCCATCACCATTTATATCCGAGATAATTTCAATTTGCCAACCCATCAAACGACCCTGATCTAAAGATTGTATCCATACATCCGGTGTACCATTATATCCTGATAATGACCCATAAAATACTTCTATTGAAGAATAACCCGAAGGATTTGATTCTGAATCGGTATTAGCTATTGCCAAATCAGCAAACCCATCACCGTTAAGGTCACCTCCACTTGCTAATGCTCTTCCGAACAAATTACCATCCTTACTTTGGCTAATATTTCTATCAAGAGTTAATGCTGATGAATCTCCTAAGAAAATACTAACTTTACCCGTATGAATCTTAGTAATAGTTCCCTCTAGAACTTCTTCCGACCAATTCTTTGAAACTGCTGCTAATTCAAAGTCCCCATCAAAGTCACAATCATTAATGGATTCTAATTTCCAACCCAATGCATCACCAGCAGCACCGCTTTGATTCCACCAAGTAGTATTACTAAGGCCATTGGAATTTCCAAGGTAAATCTCTACTTTACCATGATTATCACTGTCATTACCTAGTGCATCAAATCCGGGAGTACCCAATGCTAAATCATCATAACCATCACCGTTATAATCACCAACTGCAATACCTGATGATGATCTATCATCTGATGAGTCTCCATTGATAATGATGTCTGCTTGAGTGGTATTTGGCCCTGTAGGCGCACCGAAATATATGGTCGCTTGACCATTTTCAATCAATCCATTGCTATTAGCAGAAGGATTGCTGTAGGTAAAATCATCATATCCATCGGCATTGAAATCACCTACTAATAAATCTCCTTCAGCAGCGTCAGTGGCTCCTGAAAGTACCCAATTTGCTTGTGTGTCGATCCGACCATCATCCTGCCCAGAAAGTGAACGAAGGAGTTGGACTGTAGTGTTGTCGCCATCGATAATAGAAGTCGCTATTTGCTCGTATAAGTTTGAATCTAATCCCATTCCAATCATTTGTCCGAGATTACTATCACGAACTAAGACGCGATTGTCTTGGACACCATTTTCAATTCTAATAAGGCGCACTTCGCCATCTGACGGCAAGGTGTATAATATGTGAATAATATCATTTGAATCAATCAATAATTCAAAATCTTCGCCAACTGGGCCATTGTCCATCAACGTTGTCTGCCATTTAGTGCCAGAGTAACTTACCTGCCATAATTGACCATCCGTATTTCTAAACAATCCCCATTCTAAGTCATTCAGAGTGTTTGAAAGTTCTAAGTTCGTCACATTAGCATCTTCAATTATTGTTCTTGTATGCCAAGTTTGTGAGGTATAAGGTGGAGACTCGTACGCAATTCTTGCCATTTTGAGATCATTACCGTCTACATATAATAACTGATATCTGCCGTTATTTGTCACCGAAATCGCACAATCAACTAATGTGGATTGATTTGTTACAGGTGCCACTGTATCGACTAATGACTCATCCCAATTACCATTTAGATAGCGCCCTGCAACACGAATATTACCCTCAAGTGTTGACCAACAGAAGTTCAACTTCTCTCGTCCGGTGACAACGAGGTCTGGTGTTCCTGGAGTTTCATTGATCATGTTTGCCAATAGTGGTTGAGAATACAGCACTTCACTTCTCCAAACATCCAATGCAGATTCACTTCTAACAGTAGCACCCTGAAGTCCATCAAAATCAATTACAGTGTCAGCAAAGTCGTGACCATAGCCATTAGAAAATGGTACTAGAGAAGTGTTCATTACCACCTCTTCCGGTTGTAATATTTCTTGCTCAACTGCTATATTTGAAAGAATCGGAGTCAATATCTGGGCAAGGAAAAAGAACGCTAGGAGCATCGATTTTATTGGTAAAGCCTTGCTACCCGCACCCGACATAGCATCATGACGACAGCGTTACTTCTAAACGCTTCTCGCTAAATGATTAGTTTGACCCCCATAGGGGGTCATGTGAGATTATTGCAAAATAGAATTATTTTATGCTAAATTATTTATGCGGTGTATTTGACAATGAAGAGAGTTTGGGCTATTTCATGCAGGCTAAGAATGTCCTCATCGCGGCCAATGGCACATGGCCTAATCAAGCGATTTGGAAACCGTTAGCTGATTGCTCTGACATCGTAATCGCTTGCGATGGAGCGATAATACAATTATTGCAAAACGACATAACTCCCGACTTCATTATTGGTGACTTAGATTCTATCGCACAAGAAATGAACGTATCGCAAATTGAACAATTGGGAATTACTGTAATTCCGAGGCTAGATCAAGATTCGAATGATTTGGCCAAGGCCCTAGATTATTGCAACAACTTAGGAGCCACAAAAATTGATGTTGTAGGAATAGAAGGAGGAAGATTAGACCATCAAATCGGCGCCTATTTTTCTCTCTGTGAGCAGGAGTCAAATGCAATCCTTCACCTCGATAATTGGACTGCAAGATTAGTCCCTAGTGAAGGTCTAGTATTGAGTTCTATAGAAAAAGGAAATAATATTTCATTATTTGCAATTGGCACTGTTAAGGGAGTGACACTCAGTGGAGTAAAGTGGACATTAAACAAGGAAGAGTTATTGCCTGGAACCAATGGATTACATAACGAATCTATGGGAGGAGAAATAAAAATTTCCCACCTTGAAGGTCATCTCTTATTATTGATGGAACGTTGAAATGGTTATGGTAAATGTTCCCTAAGCATTTCAGAATATGTTCCTTCTCCATCCCATTTTTGAGCAACCAAGTCAATTCTGGAGGTCTCTATCGTTTGATCAAAACCTCCCCAATCTTCAATCAATCCAAGTTTATAGGCAGCTCTCGGAGTATATCCCGGAAGTAAATTTCTCCAAGTAAATGGTATTCTACCAGGTGTTACTTTGTTAACTAAACTGACTATTGAGGTATTGCAAGTAGTAAATAATGAATTATAAAATTCTGGTTTTTTACCTAAATTGTTTAGCTTCTGTGCAAGACCGAAGAGCATTTTCTTATCTTTCCCAGGTGGAGTAACCGCTCTAAACATGTAATCTACATTCTTTCTACCATTGGTGCGAAGCCCCATAACATCGCTCTCTAGCCCAACTAATAGATACAATTCATAAGCACGCCATAATCCATCCCATGGATGATATCTTTGGCCAACAACTCTACGGGTTTCAAATGAAAATGATAGACAAATGCCATCATTAAATTCAATTGTTACCAAAGTATGAGCTAAACCTTTGATTGAATGAAACTGGTCTACTACGAACCATATATCCTTTATCTCTTCGGAATCTACTGTAATCTCATCTACCCAATTAGCATCAAAATCTTTTGTGGTACGCCAGAAAAAATCTCTAACATTTTTGAATGTAATTTTTGTACCATCGATTATTGCTTCGCCATGAAACTCACAATCTGAGCGCCAATCCGCCTCTAGTTTGGGTTTCCGAGGTCTTATCTTTGTTATCCAAATAAAACTCAGCCACAATATTACAATTGCCACTATTGAGGCAACGGAATATATGATGAATTGAACGGGGTCATCAAATAATTGTTCGATCAAATGTTCACCACCTATGCCAAACCCGCATCTCTTGGTCCCACCAATCCATCGCTCCGTCTGCGTTTTGCCTCCACAATACGCCATCATCATCTGTCGTTGTTGGCAAACCTTCTGAGTCTGGAGACCCGTCTGCTAAAATCTGTGGTTCAGGACCAAGGTTTGGAAGTTCTCGCATCTCTGGCCCGTCTTGAACGCGTACAAGTATGAGGTATACCAATGCACTAACAATCAGTCCTAAAGCGCCAATTGAAAACCAACCTACTGATTCTGTAGGAGTTTGCTCACCCTTAGAACGGGACGGAAGAGATTTTTCTTCTTCAGCGGATAAATTATCACCAGGTAATCGCACTAAATTGATTCCTTCAATGGTTGAAATCTTTTCATTATTTATTACTTCAAGGGAAATCAAATGTACTCCAGCAGGTAGTACTGAACAATCAAATTCACTTCCATTTGCTTGTGGAATTATTGAACCTTGTATTCTCCAAACCTTTTCGAACTCATCGAAATCAACAACAACCATATTGGCCACCATAATTATTTCACAAGGGACATCTGTTGAATTGTAATTTCCATTTACTTCTAAAGAAAACCTAGGCGCTTCTTTATTGTGAATCGTCAAGTTGAGCCATGATTCTGCAGTCTGTCCCAAACCATTCCTATATGACTCCTTTAATTGATAATCTCCAGCAGGCCAATGTGAACAATCTAAGGTTGGTTGATCATCTAAAACTGTAAATGGTGCACCTGTAAAAGTTCTCGTCCCTATGGCATCATAACGAGGTCCTGTTTCATCAGAAAAATTCCTCTCAAGCAGGCATTCATCGCCTGTTTCTATCCATGGCGGTGCACTTAGTTGCAAGTTTATTCTAGGCGTTTTTAATGCAGGAATTAAGGAATAGGTTGGTAGTTGGTGAGTTGTGATAACATTACCATCCGCATTAACAAATTGTAGTGAAAGGCTATGTTCGCCACTAGACCACGCGTCATACATGATACTAGCATTGGTTTGTCCTGTGAAGGATAAGGTGACACTTTCAATTACTTGTTTGTCTTTGTAATCGCCTAATACTCTTAATTCCATATCGATCCATTCTCTGCTAGTATTGACCATTACTACAACACGGATAGCGTCTGTCTCACCATCTTGATTAAGATCTAATGTGTCATTTCTTAATGCTACCAATGTAATGCCTTCTTCCAGTAACAGTTCCTCTTGTGAAGCAGATTCTTCAGCACTCACGATACTGCTATTTTGCGGTGAAAGCAGAGTTATGAATAATATGGTAATTATCATCAATGAAAACTTTGAATCACGCATTGTTTTCACCTCCTAAACTTGGCATAGGCAAATCTGGTAATGTTCCATCAGGGTTGAGTGGTGGTAAGGTTGGTAATTCAGATAATGGAATCATTCCATCTAATGAATCTAAACCATCCCCAGTATTTTGTTCACTTTGTGCAATTAATAAAACCTCATCGTCTGTCATCTTAGCATTGAAAAAGGCTTCTTCCTCTTCGATTTTATCTCTACTAATGCGCACGGTTAGAGCTGCTGCTGCACCGATAATAAATCCTAATCCAATGACTAGATATGTCATCCAAGATGCTGCAGGGTCTTCGCCCATTATTGCTATAGCAGCAGCATATTCGCCATATTCATTTGACCAGCCATCCCTATTGCTATCTGGACAACCTTGTACATCTTTCTTTGACAAGCCATAAACTTCTGGGCAATCATCACGTAGTGCGCCTAATGGAACATCACCAAAGCCATCACCATCGCTATCTTTCCATTGTAATGCTTCGGTAGGGAATGCGTCTGCTTGACCAAGTGGATGTGCTTTCCAATTATCAGTAGGATCACTCCATCCATCACCATCGGTATCTCGACAACCTAATCGGTCGAGTAGAGAGGTGCCTCTGGTATCTGGGCAAGCATCACCGCGGTTTCCAAATTCTTCATCGCCATATCCATTACCATCAGAATCTCTCCATTGTGTTGGTTCATGGATGAAAGCATCGCCTAAATCAGACCAACCATCGCCATCGGTGTCAGGGCAACCCCATCTATCTCCACCTACGCTTGGACCTAGAGAAGTTCCTGCTGAATCAACACAGGCATCGGCGGTTGTTCCAAGAGGATTGTCACCTCTGTTATCGCCATCGATATCATGCCATTGCGTATCATCATATGGCCAAGAATCTGCACTTCCACCAGGACTTGCTAACCAATGAACTGTCGGGTCAGACCAGCCATCTCCATCATAATCAGGACAACCCCATCTATCCATTGTGGAGGACCCTTCTGTAGTGGGACAAGAATCGCCTCTAAACGCTTCTCTCCACGACTGGCCATCAAAGAACTCTAAGTTGTCACCAAACTCGTCATCATCACTATCAAACCATTGAGAACGGTCATCTGGGAAAGCATCTGCAAAGCCCGCTGGATGAGATATCCAATCGCTTGATGGGTCAGAATAGCCATCCATGTCAGAATCCTTACAACCACGACGATCAAAGTGTGAAATCCAACCGGATTCTACTTCTTCTGCTGTTGAATGAACACAGACATCTCCTTCAAAGCCAGTGAAATTATCACCGTAACCATCGCCATCTGTATCCCTATATTGTGAGTTCACAAATGGGAAATCATCTATTTGAGTGGCTCCGTAAGTCCTGTTATCTCCCCATCCATCTCCATCGGTATCACGCCATTGAGTTGGGTTATCTGAAAAATCATCTACTAATTGTGCGCCTTCGGAGTGATTGTCTCCCCATCCGTCAAAATCTCTATCGCTCCATTGCGTTGGCTCATCAACAAATGCATCTGAACCATTAATTATTGTCCAATTATCATCACCATTTGACCAGCCATCAGCATCGGTATCCGGACATCCGTAGCGATCTTCATTTGAACTTCCTGTGATGAAGGGACAAGCATCTGGTGTTGTTGTATTGAACAGCCATTGACCAATGCCCCATTGTGCCCGGGACAGATTCCATGATTCATCATGCCAATTATCTCCAAAGCCATCAGCATCGGTATCATTCCATTGTGAATTGTCGTAAGCGAAGGCATCTGCCGATCCTATAGGGTGTGCGTGCCAAGCACTAATTCCATTCAATGCGCCGGGATCTTCATCAGAAAAACCATCGCCATCTGAATCTAAACAACCGAATCGGTCTAAATTAGAATAGCCTCGACTGTAAGGACAATGATCTCCTTCATGCCCTTCAAAATTATCACCATAGCCGTCATTATCTGTATCCAACCATTGTGTTGGGTCAATAGCAAAAGCATCTGCACCATTTTGTACACCCCATCCAGAATCTGGGTCTGACCATCCATCCCCATCTGTATCAGTGCATCCATTGCGGTCATTGGTTGAAGCGCCGACCAAATTGACACAATCATCATCATTATCGATAAATCCATCCTCATCTGTATCTCTATTTGCTTTGTCAATAGATGGATTCAATGTATAATCTACTCCATCATTACACCAACTATCTTTACCTTTAATTTTGACATAGACCATTCCTGCAGCTGGCATAGTCGTGGTAAGAGAAGCCGATGAACCAGTATCGCTCATCGCTTGACTAGCGATTTGTGATCCCGATGAATCATGTAAAGAGAAATCGGCTTCCCAGCCATCATTTATGCATAACCAGTTACCATTATTCATTGAACCAGTAAATCCAATTTGAACAATATCGCCTTTGAAAGCAGTGAACTTCCACCAATCGATTTCATCATTAGGTGAACAGCCATCATCATAACAAACATATCCGTTTGTTGAAACACCATCTGAAAGGGGTGAAGCAGCCTGTAATGTGTCATCAGCAGTGACCACTGGGAAAATACTGAGTAACATCGCGGCCAAGGCGAGAGCCATTACCCGTCTTGCCAGCATGCCCCTCCATAGGAGGGGCTACCTATCAATTGCCCCCCCGCTTCAGAATATCTGAGAAATAAGTACAATCGCTTCATAATTGATAATTATTTGAGTTTGTTTTTAAAAATGATAGAGCCTTAGCAGCATGTGTTTTTACCGCAAATTGTGAATCGAAAATATAACGAATAACGCCCATTTCATCGGTGATGAATGTAACTCTTTTTGGAATTCTTCCAAGCGTTTTTCCTAATTCCATATTGTGGCGCAATGCTGATTTTTTATCAATAAGTAAAGAGTAAGGTAGATTAGAATTACATTGGAACTGTTTATGAGATTGTTGAGTCCCTGAAGAGATTCCAATTACTTGACAATTAAATGCAACAAAGGAATCATGATATTGCGCAAATGTCATCGCTTGAATAGTGCATCCTGGTGTTTCATTTTTCGGATAGAAAAAGATTACACTCCATTTTCCAATAAGAGAAGTGCTGGAAACCAGTTCACCATCTTCATCAGACATTTTGAATTCTGGAAATTGTTGATTAAGCCAGCGTTTTTCAATTTTATTCATACTAAAACCTCAACACAAATCAGGTCTAACACTAGCAATAATCTCGCAAGGGTTCAAAAATGGCATTTCAATATTATTTGATTCTGTATTGGAGATGATACTGTGGCTAGCAGACATATCTCCTCGAACGAATTTAATGTAGCGTTGTTCTTCATTTTCTTCAAATGGATGAAGTCCTACATTTTCTTGGTATGCAATACCCATCCACGTTCCATCTGGTGACATTACTGTCTCAAAGAAGTCGTGTAAAGCGTGTGTATCACCGCTACTTTCCTCATAGGCAGTTACGGTGTGAAGTGGAGTAGGATCGACGATTCTGAAATCCCATACATCGCCTTCTTGCGGTTCTTTCAAAGCACCTGCATAGAGGAACCAATCTTTTCCAGCAACATAGCCATCTTCACTATTGTTTTGGTCGAAATCCAAGCCATAGAAAGCAAGACTTACCACTTGATCTTCGGTGATTGAAACGAAAGGATACATGTTTATTCCTCGGTCAAATGCTGTGGCGTTCCATGATGACCAATTAGTTCCGTTATCGTATGAAACTGCTACACGCATTTCCCAAGCACCGGTGTTGCCATTTGGACAATCTGCCCAAGTAACAACGACCATACCGCCTTCGTTATTGTTAACCACAGGATAACCCTCTGGACAATTTCCTTCACGTGGACCAACATCAAATGGAGCTGCCCAAGAACCGTCACTTGGCCCTGGACCTGTTCCTCTACCGTAGTCATCGCTCACTCTAACATGTACTGTTCCTGAATCTGAATCTGCATCTTCTTGTGCTACAAAGACATAGGGGCCGTTGTTTTGGCTCGAAAGTGTTGACCATCCCCCTGGCATTGCATAACATTGTGAAAATGGAGCACGTCCTGTCTCTGAATGATAATACCAATATCTTCCGGAATCCCCTGTGCATTCAGGAGGAGAAGCACCTGAATTCCCGAGATAATGAATAATACCGTCGCCTTGGGCAGCAACCCAAGGTCGGTCATCTGCGGCCATTGTATTCATTCGTTCACAAGCACCCGATTCGTAGGTGTTACCACCATCAGAGAAGA
>JAACCR010000077.1 GCA_009937205.1 Methanobacteriota archaeon
CCACAAACTAGTGAAATGACAATTCGTGGTTTCTTACCTTCTACACTCGGTGGAGAAAATCATCCGAATGGATTCGGAATCCTTAATTTGGAATCCGAGACTACTGCTAGTGCAACCATTGAAGTGGATATTATTGATTCAACCAATGGTCAAATTGTAATTGACAATGATGGTAATGCTATGTCTGGACTTTCAGGCAAAATCATTGAATTATGGGATGTTAATTCAACAACTTATCCAAGTATTAACTTGAAATTTAGATTTGATTCGGGGGCAAGTCGACTAAGCACGCCGATATTACATGGTTTAGGCATGGGGACTCGTGTCGGTACTGGATTTAACCAAACATCAGTTGGAATGAATACTATTGCCAATGGAGTATGGCAATCTAGTGGGATGGGAGACCCGATGATGTACTCTCCAAGTCTTGTAGATACATCATTCACTGTTGCATTGGATCGGCAAAAGTTCAGTCGTCCAATTACAAGTATTACTCCAATGATTCAAGATGATTGTCCAGAAGACCCAACCATTGATGTTTCCTACACGGGTGTAGCAGGTCTTGATTCACTGTCAAATAATGTTACTACAAACATGACTGAACCGGCATTCGGATTCAGCGTGATTCTTTCCTACGCCAACTCCTGTAACATTGGTGGTATGTGGTTCGACCTCGGATTTGGCCATCACGCTGAAAGAATTCAGATAGATGTCGCGCATGATGGTGATACTGATTGGGGATTCGATGAACCTGCGTTTGGTTATTTTGGTAGACAAACAACTCTTTGGAATAATAAGGCAGACGGTATCAATTATGGAGCAGACAGCAAAGTAATGACTACTGACTTATCAGGAACAGCAATTGGTGGTCATTTCATGCTACCTAAGGACTCGGTTGTCACAGCTGCAGATGTAGCATTTGACGATGTTACAATTCATTCCAACTCCGATCCGATAGAAGGATTTGACCTCTATCTTGTTTCAGGTTCGCAAGAGTATAGCCTTGGCAGTATCGATAATACTTCTATTATCATCGCAGAAGGACTTCCAGATGTACTCGGTCTTTCGGATGCATTGAACTCATTGTTGACAAATCCAATGGTTCCACATAGTCACGACGATGCATACGGCAATAAGTGGATGACTTTCTTCTTCAAGGCAACTTCTCCAAATGCTAGTACAGGTGCTTCAATGACCGTTAAGGGATTAGATATTATTTACGACTATTCAACTGTAATAAATAACGGTGATGGACTTGATTCGGAATTAAACCAAGGTGTTGCACTTTGGGATGGTGCAGGAGCAACTGCTAGCGTACCAATTGCAGTTAGTTCTACAACCGGTGGTGGAGTAACACTATCGGAACTTTCAATCTCAACAAGCACTGGATATGCCAACACTATCACAATGAGTGGTAATCCGATTGGACTATACCCTAACGGCGATATTTATGAAGTTGTAACAACGCACACTGTTGACCCATTGACTGGTTCTTCACTTGCGGAAGCAACACTTTCCTTTGAGTCAGATACAGGTGACATAATTTTGTCATATTCTGATTTCTTAGGATTTTCAGAAGCAAGTGATGAAGATAATTTAATCACTCTTGAATCGTCAACATTTGTTGATATTACCAATGGTAAAGAAGTCACATGGAGATTTAGAGTAAATCCTAATTGGGAAGATACTGAAACGGTTAGGATCTATTCTGGCTTGATCGCTGGTAATGGTGTAAACGGTCTCCCAGATGCACTAATAATGGCTCCTATTGGAGGCAATGCGGTTGAAAATGATGCAGGAATAACGAGTTTCACACTACAGAACAGTATTGGAACTATTCAAGATTTAGATGATGGAATGTCGAATCAAGAAATCAGATTAGTAGGTTCAGTCCGACTACAAGACCTTGATGCATCACCTGACCCGACTAGTTACTACATGGTCTTGGAATTGCGCCATATCAATAACACAGAGGGCAATGTGACTACTGAATGGGAAGAAGTTGCAAATCAATCTGGTGTAATTGGTGGTGATTTTGATTGGAATATCAACCTAGGCTCAACTGCGGCTGGAGAAGAAACATATCGTTTCAAGATAGATGATTACCAAGGTGGAGAGACCCTCTGTCCAGAAGCTTCACTTCGCCCTGATGCTGATTGTGCGATTCCATTTAACTTGACTATTGATACATATGATCCGAATTTAATGAACTTACAAGTATTGAACGGTCAAGTGGATGCAAATGTAGATAGCAATTGGAGAACACTAGTAGACGATACATGGGTTGTTCCTTCAGCAAATCAGAAGATTAGAATGCAAGCGCAAGATTTGCCAAACCCACCTGCAACTTTGGAATTATACATTTGGGTTCAACACGATCACGATGCAGATGGAGACGGATTTGCAACAGCTGACGAATATGTTAGTATCACATTGTTCAGTGATGGGGAAGTGCCAAATTCAAACTACTCCGGAGAATACAACGATTATGCCAATGAGGGGCAAGACCCAGTTGGAAAGGTTAGTTTGTGGATTGAAGGGTTTGACCTAGCGGGCAACCCAATCGATGGTGGTGCACCTGGATTTGGCAATGACCAAGTAACATATGTTTCAATGTCATCAAAGAATCCAGTAATCCGAAACTTCTTCATCGATGATTCAAGTGATAACCGCTTTATCAATTCTAACCAGGAGAACCAATGGCAAGGTACTTGGAACCAAACAATGTATGCTGGAAATGAATATCACCTAATCGTAGAGGCTGGTGACGATAATGGGTGGCGTGATGTTGATTACATCAGAATTGATTTGGATGACTCACGTGATGACATGACTCTGTGGTATTTCCCACGTAATGAGACCGCTTGGACAGATAGCCAATGGATAGATGTCATCGCAGAAAGCGATGATAGCGAAGGTCCACGTCTGTTGAGAATGGATGGTGGTCAGTTGGTTAGTACCTTTGAATCTAACTTCTACCTTGACTTACCGATTAGAATTGATTGGGGTGTAATGGGTGAAGGAAATACATTGAATTCTCCAGTTCTCTATATGCAAGATTTAGATAATCCGCGTTATAGAATGATACCAGCACCTGGCCGTCACATCCAATCTTGGTACTACAGCGACGGAATCCAATTAGATTTCAGAACTGATGAAGTGAATGACTTGATGGTTACTCCAGTCTTTGCCGATGAGAGTGAACCATTTACTGCTGATGTTAGAAAAGGGTTCGTTTACCCTGGTGACATAGTTTCATTTGCTGGACAATACGCATACAGTGATGGAATTTATGACAGTGTTTACATCAAGCCTGAGGTTGAAATGACTCTGAAGGTCACACGTGAAGATGGTATGATGGATGGTGCCAAAGGATATATTGCATATCCAGGTGAAACATTCTATCACAACTTCACAGGTGGTGAATTTAGTATTAACATTACAGCACCTCCAGTAACCAATGATTACAGATATACATTTGAGTTAATAGATTTACCAAATGGTGCAATCGATACTACCTCTGGACTTTGTTCGAGTACCTCTTCGTTTGGATGTGCTTCCTTCAACATAAAGGTAGACAGTAACTCTCCACGTGTTGCAACCAACTCTTGGACTGCAAAGAAAGGAGTAACAGGAGAAATACTTGAAGGATTTATTTCTACAGCGAACTATCACTGTATTGATGTTGAAGTAATTATCGAAGAGCAAGAAGCGCTCTTCCCAGGCGATGTACAAGTTGCTTGGAAGTTCTTTGATGACCCAGCCAATGATATCGCATGGGGTAGTTACAGGTCAACACATGGAAGTGATCCAATGACAGCAACTCTAGACCTATTGCCGACAGGCGGTTCGTATTTCGCTACAGGTGATTGTATTGATTTGTGGCCACTTGAAGAAGGCCAATTCGACCCATCTCCAGAAGATATTAGTGGTGTTGAAGTGATTTTCTGGATTGAAGGTGTTGATTCAGCCGGTTCTCAAATTATACTTGGTGGTGGATTACAAGAAGATGGTTCAGTCGGACATATGGTTTCGGGAGAGGTTTCTCACAAGTCTATTTACAATTTCATTCATGAAGAAGCAAAGTTCGACATATTAAATGTAAAGATGAATCCTTCTAAACCTACAGTTGGGCAAAAAATGACACTTGAAGTTGAATTGAGAAATACAGGTACAATGGCTGGAGCAGCAAGTCTTATTGTGAAGTCTGTAATCAATGATGGAGTTCCATCAAAGGTTGGAACCATTGAAACTGATGAGATGGCTATCGGGGATTCTGCTTGGTACATTATTGAACTTGAAGCGTTCCCAAGTGCTACTACTGGAATGTATTACATGATTTTTGATAATTCATCTAGTGACATAAAGTACGATGGTTCGGAATTAGGAGATCAATTCAATGTCAAGGTTCAAGAAGAATCCGACGACAGTAGTATGACATTATTACTAGCTATTGTTGGTATTATTGCTGCAGTATTAGCAGTTCTTGTACTTGTATTATTCAAGCGCAACCAAGATAACGATAATTCATCGGACCTCTTTGGCGATGGGGAATATGAAGATGAAAATGAGGGTAAGGTCTATGCTGAATTGCCAACTCACAATTCATCTCCTCCTGCAAATGTAGATCCGGAAATGGCTAGAGCACTTGCTACATTCCCTCAATGGAATCAAGCAGAAATCCAAGGTTACTTTGACCAAGGATGGAGTATTGAAGCTTTACAAGATTGGGTAAAAGACCAGTGAAGGTGAAAACGTGCAACCTATTCTATCCTGGGGAGACCTTGTTTGGTCTGACCCAGATGGCGGAAAAATAATTCTCCATGGCACATTACCTACGGTTATCTTTCCTATGAAAATGAGGCCAAGAGAATCATGGCATGGAATCGCTTTGCTCGAATCACCAGATGTTGTTGATTTGTGGGAACAGGAAGAGATAGATGAAGCAGAGTCTCCTGGAGTCAATCTCAATTACAGTCTTATTTCTGGTGGAGGATTGGCAATTTATCTTGATGATGTAACGGAATTGGAAGGTGTTGTTTCAGGAAGGTTCCCAGACCCCGAGCCGCGTAGGTTACATCGTAATGCAGTGCGTCATGAAAGACCAGTGTATTTCATTGAACCTACAGCCGATGATGAGGATTGGTATGACCACCTAAGTAAGGAAGCAAAAGCCGCATCCCATTGGAGAAAATTACTAGGGATGATTAGCCTTGGTGGAAAGTGGCGAAAAAGAATGAAGAAGAATATATCTGAAGCAAGAGAACCACCGCAAGGAGTTACAAAAAACATGGCTTCAGCAAGCGTATTAGCACTGACTTGGTGGCAACTTTCTGAATGGCTAATAAATGATTCAATCTCTTCATCAAGAGATAATCGTTTTGCGGCAAGATTACGTGGTGCATTAGCAGATTTACGAGCCCAACATGGCGATGATGCTACTCTGATTCTACCAATGCATATGCCATGGAGAAATGCAATTTATTCAGCGTTGAATGGGCAAAATAAGGTTGAGGAGATTTCTTCATCCCCCCCCGACTCGGATGACACAGAGGAGGAGTGATTATGGCGCCAAAAGGTATCGATGTGCGAGTTGAAAATCATCTTGTTCGGTTTATTTCACCAACACCGGTTGACCAAGATGCAGTTGTTGCACAACTTGGTGGAACTGCAACCGGTGGAGTTGTAATCAAAGTCTTAGATGCTCCTCGTGCAACAATCGTTATCGACGCAGATGGGAAGATAGTAGTTCATGGAACTCAGCGTGTTGAAACTGCACGTGCAGCTGCAAAGGAGTTTCTTTTACAGATGGGTCTAGATGATTCTGGACTTACTACTGAATTAGGTCCGATGGTCGCTTCATTTGATTTTGGAGAAACGATCGCTGTTGAGTCAATAATCGGGGATGTTGGCGCAGGAGAAGCGCAATACGACGCTCGACTCGGTTGCACTATCGTCGTGGATTCAAGACATGACATCACTCTCAACATTTGGCCAAACGGTCGCTGTATTGCAATTGGAGCGCACTCTCCTAATATGGTTGCAATGGCTGCAGTATATTGGAAAAGCCAATTTGCTGAAAAAGGATATTTCATCCAAAGAGTTTGATTGTAGCGTTGGTTTTAGCACAAGAGAGAATAGCCATAACCTTGTGGCAATAATAGGTGAACACTGTGAGCGAATTATCCAAATTGTGGGATGGGCCGGTTACTGACAACCATTTCCATTTAAATCGTAAAGGTTTATTTCTTGAGGCAGCTCGTGATTTTGAGAGATTTGGGGGGACGGATTTAGTTCTAGTTCATTGTCCAGATTTTGCATCACCACCTACTTCCAAAAAGGGTCATAGTGACACATATGCAGATACTATTTCTATGGCTGAAGCAGTACGCAAGGAAGTTGGATTAGGAGTTAGAGTTGTATTAGGACCTCATCCTGCTGCTTTTGCGCATCAATTAGATAATGCAATTCAAAGTGAAAACGAACAAGGTATTGAAAATGCTGCCACTAATTATCGAGATAGTATTGATGCTGCACTAGAATTTGTCCATGAAGGAAAAGCCCACGCAATTGGAGAAGTAGGTAGACCGCACTGGCCAGTATCAAAACAAGTATGGGATATGTCGAATGAGTTATTATCGGAAACAATGCATCTGGCTAGTCAAGAAGGTATTACCTTGCAGTTACACGTTGAAGGTGAATTGGAATCTACCTATTCGGACTTATCACAAATGGCGATAAAGTATGGAATGGATTGTAAGAAAATAGTAAGACACTATGCTCCAGCAAATATAGATGCACAAATAACCAAAGGGATCACTCCAAGTGTGTTGATTGGCAAAGGTGCGATTGAGGAATTGATGGAGAATATAGCAAAATCAAGCCATGGATTCTTACTGGAGACTGATTATATGGATGATCCAAAACGTCCAGGTGCAGTACTGGGTCCAAAAACAGTTCCAAAAAGAACGAAACAACTGTTAGAACTCGGAGTCGATGAAGAAATAATGTGGAAAACCCACCAAGATTTACCTAATCTGCTATATGGCGATACAGTACGCGCATAGGTGTTTTGTGGCTCTGTTATCCATTACATTGATGAAAGAGTGCTTCAACCCACAACCGGTGAGAGATATGCGGAAGGGTCAAATTCTAGCTTTTGCATTAGCATTTTTTATGCTTCCAGCATTGTCGGTGATGACTTCGGCCCAGGAAGCGGCACCTGCTGTTGAGATCGATTGCGCTCCAGACCCGGTAATGAATGTCCACCCATCATACTACGAGGATGTTGAACTACTTTGCATAGTAAGTAATCCCTCATCACTTCCGGAGACAATTTCAGTTGAAAAAGAGTGGGATGCAAATAATATAGAGATGATTCTGTCAGAAGATTCGTTCGATATTGAAGCAGGTGAAGAAGAGGAATTCACCATTACCTTTTCAGGCCCGACAAAGTTATCGGCAGATACCAGTTATTCATTTACACTAAACGCTCAAGTTGATACATGGGGTGGCATCGTACCAGTACCAGTGGATCAATTTAATTTCAACGCATCATATGAAGGTGATTTCACTGTTTCCACATATGGGATGGTTGAATTAGAGATGAGTGATAAAAGTGTTAGAACTTTAGAGTTGGATGAGCAGAGAATCATATCGTTTCAATTTTCCAACTATGGTAATGATGAAGATAAAATTAGAGTCTCTATCGCCAATGAAGCGGAACTACTTGAAAGTGGATTCAGTTTCCCATTGGGCACATTTGTTGCAGAAGACGTAGCATCAGGAGGGGTTTCTTCAATTCGTGACCTTACAGTAAGCGCACCTTCAGTAGTCACTAAAGAGATAAGAGTTCAAATGGTAATACGTGCAGAAAGTACCAATGACGATAGCGCGGAATTCAGTGAAATCGTAATTACTCTATTAGTAGAAAAACCTAGTGAAATTTCTGGATTGGGCGGGCTTGATGAAATGAGTACTGGAGATATGAAGAAATATGGAGCAATTCTTGGCGCTGGTATTCTTGGAGTATTCATTCTGGTATTGGTTCTGAAAGTAGTGGGTAGGAGATCTACAGAAGAAGCAACAGTGCGTACAATAGAACTTCCAGAGGTTGAAGAAGCGACTAAACCAGATGTAGAAGACTTGGATGAATTCGATGATATGTTTGACGATTTAAGTGATGAAGAAGATGATTTAGATTCATTCCTAAATGACTTGTAAATATTTAGTTCATAGATGTGCGGTTACCGTCGCATTAATCTTTTTCTGCACTATTACAAAGCAGTGTATTAAACGCATCAAATAAGATGAATATTTAACACGTAATTCGTGGTGCTTCGGCCTATCTGTAAAGGTATTAAAAACTCCATATTATGTTGTTAATCTATGGTAACAGTCAAAGGGCTGGTGTAGCGGGCAACACCTATCCAATGAATCGGTGTTGTTATGCTCGGACTACAAGGAAAAACCGCATTTGTTTTTGGCGTAGCAAGTGAGGATTCAATCGCTTGGGCGATATGCCAACATTTGGCTGCATCAGGTGTTACGTTATATCTCGGTTATCAGAAGAGATTTATGAGTCGTGTATTCCAATTAAAAGACAAATTACCACAGATAGCAGGGTTCTATCCACTCGATGTTGCAACCGATGCAGATACCAAAGAATTCTTTGATGCATTTTCTGTCGAGAACCCGGGTCTGAAAGCAGATATTTTGATTCATGCGATCGGTTTCGCACCACGCTCATGTTTTGACCGGCCTATATTATTCGTTGAAGATCAAGATATCAACACAGCGATGACAATATCTGCAAATTCATTACAAAGATGTTTAAAATTTGCATTACCTCATCTAAATGAAAATTCATCAACAATTACTCTGACCTATGCAGCAGCAAATCGCTTCGTTCCAAATTACGGAATAATGTCAATGGCCAAAGCTGCATTAGAATGCTGGACTCGTGAACTCGCTTGCCACTTAGGGCCAGATGGTCACAGAATCAATGCAATTTCATCTGGTCCAATTCCAACTCTAGCTGCGGGAGGTATTCCTGGCTTTGATAAAATTCTTGACCATGTAGAGGCAAATGCACCTCTGCGTCGTAATGTCACTCAATCCGATGTCGCTGGCGCAGCAATTTGGCTGGCAAGCCCTCTTTCAAGCGGTGTAACCGGCCAATGCATCTATGTTGATGCTGGCTACTCAATTACGATGGTGCCACAAAGTATCATGGACAACTAGGTGGTGTTTCTATGTCTATTACTACTGCAGATGGAAAGGAATGCGAAGGTCTTGAACAAGGCCCCTTTGAACCGATTGCAGTAATCGGTCTGGCTGCTATAATGCCAGATGCAGAAAATTCTACTCAATTCTGGCAGAATATTATCGATGCTAAAGTCAGCATCAAACAAATTCCAGAAGGCAGATGGCCAGGGCCTTCAAACAATTTCTGGAAGCAAGGTGGCCCAGGTGCTGTAGAGGAAGGCTTTACCTATTCTAAAATCGGTGCATTGGTTGACGGATATGAATTCGATTGGAGAAGATGGAGACAACCACCAGGAACTCTTCCTCAGATTGACATCTGCCAGCAGTGGGCTGTCGCAGTATCAGCTGATGCAATAGAGGATGCAGGTTTTGATGGAGAATCAAAAGATATCGACCGAGTTAGAACTGGAGTTGTTTTTGCAAATGCATTAGGTGGAGAAAACCGTAATATGTCGAATATTCGTGTGTGGTCAAACCATACCAAACAATTGGCATCCCAACACGGATTACCAGATTCAAATATGGATTCATTCATTGAAGATGTAGTACGGGGTACGCCGAGAATTGATGAAGATACCATGCCAGGTGAATTGGCTAACGTTGTATCTGGAAGGGTTGCAAACCTGTTGGATTTACAAGGGCCAAATCATGCAATGGATGCTGCTTGTGCATCGTCTATGGCTGCGCTATTGGATGCTTGCAGATTACTGCAAACAAGACAGGTTGATACAATGTTGGCGGGAGCAAGTGACCGAACAATGGATCCTGCTACATTTGCCAAGTTCAGTGCCATAGGTGCATTATCAGCGACACATTCCACTCCCTTCGATGCTAAAGCAAACGGGTTCGTAATGGGTGAGGGCGCAGGTGTATTACTTCTCAAGCGCCTAGGAGATGCAATCCGCGATGGTGATGAGATTAAGGCGGTAATCAGAGGAATCGGAGGTTCATCAGATGGCCGGGGTAAGGGTATTACTGCTCCAAGTCAAAGAGGGCAGGTACAAGCGATGGCACGTGCCTACAATCAAGCGGGATATGATGCATCCAGTGTTCAGTTGGTTGAAGCTCACGGGACCTCGACCAAAGTCGGTGATGCTACAGAATTATCAACACTATCACGCTTATGGACTGGATTTGATGGTGGCGACCATATTGCAGTTGGTTCGATAAAATCACGAATTGGACATCTAAAGGCTGCAGCAGGAATTGCAGGAATAATGAAATCAATTCTAGCATTACATCATAGAACAATTCCTCCGAGTGCAGGATTCGAAACACCAAATCCAACAGTTGATTGGGGGAGTATACCATTTTTCGTACCAACTCAAGCAATGGAATGGCCTAGGCCAGAGTCAAACCCGAGAAGAGCTGGTGTTTCCTCTTTCGGTTTTGGTGGTACTAATTTCCACGTCGCTCTCGAAGGATATGAACCAGATTACCATGCACCACTCGCACAACAGTGGCAACATCGATGGGACGCATATTCTCAACCTCTAGATGGTTCCCAAACTAAACCAACAGGTGAGGCGGTTGCAGCCTCAATCTTGGATTCCACGGCAACACCTTCAATGACTCATCAACAATTAAAGCA
>JAACCR010000078.1 GCA_009937205.1 Methanobacteriota archaeon
TCAAGCGGAGATTCTTCTGATGAATGGGTTTTGGGAGATGTTCCGTTTCTAGGCCGTAGTGGTTTCATCATGTTCTTCTTAATCTTCGGACTCGGTGGCGCTGCTACTATGTTCATATTCTCCAGGATTGCAGTTGCAAAAGGTGCATCTCATTCGATGGAAAGATTGGTCGGAAAGAAAGCGATGGCTGCAGTTTCTAGAGTTAAATCAGATATTAAACAAGCAAGGTCCTCGGGGATGAAAAGTTCAAAACAACGCAACGCTGATGCACGAAAAGATGCTTCTATTGTGGCTAAAAAGGAAGGTGTAAAACCTGCTAAGAGGGAAACTGCTGATTCAGTCAGCCTAACTGGATTTGATTTGGATAGTGCTTTACAATCTGGACCTAGTGAATCAACTACTTCTGAATTTGGCTCTAAGGGCTCAAGCGTAGTAGCAACTACTGAAGCAAAAAATATTGAATCTCAAGTCACTTCAATTCCTAGAAGTGTGTCACAGCAAAGTAGCCCTGTTACTTCTACAGTGCCTACTGCTCAGTCTTCTGTAATCTCCAATACTGATTCAGCTCCTAGTAAGCGTTCACACTTTTCATCATCCGTTTCTGGAGGTTCTAAGCCTCAGCAACAAACTAAAAAGAAGGTTGTCAAGAAACGCGCAACCAAGAAAGTGCAACAGCCTGAAGTTGAACCTTGGTCTGGAAATAAACAAGAAACTGATAATTCTTCTGAAGAAGAGGAAGAGTTCTCTGACTTCTCCTTTTGAGTAAAACTATTGCCAATCTACTTGGTTTGCGCCTCTAACAGTAATCTGATCCAATTGCCATTCTAATTTGGCTGGTAATTGCAGGACCGGTTCACCATCGATATTGAGATAACTTGTTATTTTCGTAGAAGAATCGCTAGGCTCTCCATTTGGCGAAACACATCTGAGATTCAATTTACTTGCAGGTGTTTGAGTTATGCCCCATTTTCCAATATGCTTTCCTTTCTGGATAGGTCCCATTAGAGATAGCATAGCAATCCTGCTCAGGCGAGGTGCGAATATTAACAAACCATTTTTCTTAACTGGATTCATTCCAGGATTGATCTTGTAGCCACCTCCAAAGGTTTCTGCAGCAGTTACAGAGATTAGAGTAAAGTCTCTAATCTCGGGTTTACCATCATCAATTGTTACTTCGACTTTTCTTCTTTTCCACAATGGAATTGTTGTGACTCCAAGATAGGTATATTTCTTTGCACCCTTTATCCACTTGGCCCTTCTCAACTTAGCCCTCCCTATATCAGAAGTGATTCCACAATCCGCTTCTAAGAATGACCACCTTACGACATTGCCATCACGTGTAGGCTCTCCGTCCCATACATTGGATTCTGGTGCAGGATAATCTCCTTCTTTTGGACAAGGAACTCCTTCTAATCTCCATGCTCCACAGCGTCTATCTGTTCCATTTTTTATAATTTCAATTGCCTTATCCAAATCAAATCTTGGAATGTTATGAGCAATGCAATAATCATTTCCTGAACCATATGGTAATTGACCTAAGACAATGTCTGAACCTCTCAGGGCGCTGGCTATTTCATGGACTATTCCGTCGCCACCAACCGCTACAACAAGTGGCGGCTTGCCTTCACTTTCTCCACCTTGTTGGGCAGTTTCCCATTTCTGTCTAATCTCATAAGCAAGGTGTCCACCATGACCGACTCGTTCAGTCATGTGAGTTTCAACTTGATATCCAGAAGCAATAATTTTTGTTAGCAATTTCGGCCACATTTTAGCGCAAAGAAAATCCCTACTAGCCGGATTGACAATACAATGTACTAATCCCATAGTTTGACCACGGCCTAAACACATGGATGAACCCTTTCCCGTTTTTACCTATTTTAGGCAATGACTCTTCATAGGATGGAGATTGGCAGACAATAGGGGCGCAACTATGTGGAGTGACGATGATATCAAATTCATGTCTGCAGCATTGGATGTAGCAATTCGCGGAAAGGGCAAGGTTTCACCTAACCCATTAGTCGGATGTGTATTGGTCAAGGATGGCCAAATCATTGCCGAAGGTTGGCATGATCACCTTGGCGGATTACACGCTGAGCAAATGGCAATCCATGATGCTGAGACCAAAGGTGAATCTCCTAATGGAGCAACTGCTTATGTCACCTTAGAACCATGTAATCACTTTGGCAGAACACCTCCATGTACTGAAGCGTTAATGTGGGCAGGAGTAAAGTCGGTCATCGTAGCTCATACCGACCCAAATCCAACTGTTAGAGGTCAAGGAATTACCGTTCTACAAAATGCTGGAATCTCTGTTAAATCTGGACTCCTAGAAGGTCAAGCGGCTGACCAAATGAGGCCATTCCTACATTGGTGCCAATATCGAAAACCAATCGTAACTGTAAAAATGGCTGTTGATTGTAATGGTAGTGTTGATGATAGGAGTAAGGATGCTGGACGTTTTACCTCACAACAATGTTTAGATTTAGTTCATCAGATGAGGGCAGATAGTGATGCTATCTTGGTCGGAGTTGAAACGGTTGTAAGAGACAACCCCTCGCTATTAGCATCAAGAGTTGAAACTTCTAAGCAGCCTCTAAGAATCGTAATAGATCCTAATGCTAGGATTCCTGAGGACTGTCAAGTCCTAAATGATGGCAAGGAAACGCTAGTATTGCAAGATGATTTTAGAGATTTACCTAATATTCTAAATCGATTAGGCGATATGGAGATTCAAACACTGATGGTTGAAGGTGGACCTATTACTGTCAAGCATTTCCTTGATGAAAAATTAGTTGATGAGTTTTACCTGATTCAATCCACTGTTCAACATCAAACTCCATATGATAGTGGAATAAATTCTCAGATACTTAACGATGCTGGATTAACTCGTGCTGATGACCAAACATGGGGAGAAGAAACTGTTCAATATTGGAGCCGGTGAATTACTTTTGCTTGTTTGACGAACGGTTAAATTAGATCAACCTCTCGTAGAACCATGTCAGCGAAGAGAATACTGGTAATTTCTATTCTGGCATTATTTTGTTTTTCACCGATGCA
>JAACCR010000079.1 GCA_009937205.1 Methanobacteriota archaeon
TGAAACTATGATTGAAGCACATACATTATTCGCAATGGATTCGGTTGCGGAAGTTCTAGAACAAATCACTCGAAACAATTGGGACCATGTGTTCATTATCAATGAAGATGGAGTGCCTATGGGCCGTATTCATGCGGTTGATATTCTGAAACTAATAGCTCGTAAAACTGTCAACCGTTCAGTTGCATGGATGCATGCAGTACCTGCACAGCAGTTGGTAAATGTTCCACCTATGACTGTTAGGAAGACGACTCCTCTCCTCAAGGCTGGCGCTCTGATGCTAGCACACGATCTCAATCAAATCGCTGTTGTCGATGATGATGGTACAATCATTGGCGTAGTAGGTCACCATACTATGGCAAGGCATATGCCTAAGTTCATCATTTGATTAGAACAATAACTGTTCAAATTCCCCAATAACGGTCAGATAGAGCCTGTTTGGATTTTAATGCCCTAACGATAGTCATTGTAACCCATAATAATCCAACCCACATTATCGGAGTTGATAAGTCATTTATTATGTTGAAGAATCCTAATTCATAGCCTGTTGAATTCGAATCGCCTAAGACATCTATGGATATCGTCAAACCGACATCAACGAATGAATAAACAACCATGGCAAACATACTGAGAACGACCAATCGTCCAGAGAAAGAACCTCTCTTCAGTCTCAGCAGCATGAATCCTGCAATAGATGTTAGGAATGCTACGATAATCCAAGCCAGTGATGCGTGGATTACTTCAAGCCAAAGTACTGAATTAATAGTCGCTTGAGCCATACCCTCACTATATTGACGCCATCCTTCTGCTACAGCAAATATCGCACTGAATAGGGTTGAAAACCAAAGTAGAGTTGATAACATTGCGGCGTCAGCGTTTTCTCTCATTTCTTGAATTACACGGTTTACAGTTGATTCAATTCCTGCACCCTTGCTGAAAATATACAATCCAATGGCCAGTGGTAAAGCACCTATGACAAAGCCGCCAATTTGATTTGGAAGCATTATCCCGAGACCGATAATCGCCAATACTAAGCCAAATGGAATCATAATTTTCCCTCTCCATTTAGGGTCTTCAAGTGCCTTGACGATGTAGTAATAGGTTCCTTCAATTCCTTTGGATTGCTTGACTATTATCTTTTCAACATGGTTGATTCTAACTTGTGATTGAATGATTGGAAGAACTGATTCATCCTCAGCGCCATCTGTAACCAGGATCGCCTCATCTGGTTGGAATGCTGCAACTACTTCCTCTAATTGGGCTGCAATCGCTCTATCTGAGCGCATTCCAACTTTCTCATCACCAGTTAATATCGCTACTTCAACTTCATCCTCTTCAGAATTAGCTTCTTTTAGAGTATCGTGCTGTCTCAAAGCACCAAGGATTGCATTAGTATCACTTTCTTCTGGGTCAGCAATTCCCAACTTCAAAGCAGCAGTAAGAACCTGCCGGCGTCCAATAACTGGTCCACGAATCGACGTTTTATTGCCAAGATCATTGTCTCGGTCAACTGTCAATACTAGAATTCGGGTCATGGCTATTCACCTGTGGCTGATACAACCTATCTGCTCCTCCAATTCAAAACCTTCGCGCGAATGCTATGTTAATAAAGCGATTTTTGCCGAAATAAAGGGATATCAATCAGCCTTTTCATCCTCTTTTGGGCCTTCATTGGGTAATGGCTTATCATCTTCTGAATTGTTTTGAGGTATCCCACTTGCAATTTCAACCACCTTGTTTTTAGCATTTCTTCGTTGAGTCGCTCTGATATATTTGAGTGGATGATCTAACCATGGCTGGTCACATAACCGATCATCACCAGGTAATACAGGACAATTGTGATTTACTTTCAATTTACCACATCCAGCCGGAGTGTATGCATGTTCGTAAACATGTGAAACCTGATAGTTGGTCGTACTTTCACTAAAATCTGGTGCACCGCGGAAGAAATTGACAGTTGATTCAGTAGGTAATCCGATTGTAGCAGAGATGGAAGCAAGAAATAATCTACCGAAGTGATTAACATTTACTCCAGTAGATAAATCCGAGACGATCTTTTTCATACAAGGTGGCCATTCACTTTCTTCCGCACCAACCAATGCAATCGCCTCACTCGTTTTACTAGACATTAGGTTTCGCAACATTCCAACCGGTTCTGCTAATCTAATCGCCAAATTGGTTGTAACATCTTGCATCTTTTCCAAAGCCTCAGCCTCAACTCCTCGCTTAATTCTCTCTCTCAATAATCGAGCAAGTTTAGCCGAAGAGCCATATTGGGTTTCGTCAAAAAGAGTAATCCATCCATTGTTGATATCACAATTCGGTAATCTCCATCTTGCCCCGGTTATCTTGGGGCATATCTCGATGAAATCTGAAAGTCCAATTTTCCACAATGGGCCGGAAGATGATTTTCGCATTTCTCTAATCCCCCCAGCATTAACCATCAGTGGATTGTTTAGACCATGATTATCCTCTGACTTGATTTGTGAAATGTATGTTCGCGCTATGATATCTAATGAGGCTTTATCTTTGATCAGTAATTGTTCAGCACGCGCAGCTTCAGCCTGTGCCCAGCGCGCAATCAATCTTTCATCCTCACTAGCACAGACTACTAATCTTGCATAATAAAATGAAAATGCTTCAATGATTCTTCCTTCCTCAGTATATATGTCGCCACCGATAATCTCTACGCCCTCCTTAGAATTAATTGAGTCAACTAATCTAATTCTTGCTCTTTGTCTTGCCTTTTCCATCCATACGCCATCGAGTAATTCATCTAAATCAATTTCATTATCAATAGCCATTTGTTTAATCCATCCCGCCGCCTGAGGCAAGAATGGATAACGTGCAAAGGTAACCTCGTCCGAGATTTCCGGATGCGAGGTCGGCACTGGCATGATACTCCATGAAGGGTGACAGCATATGAACTTCAATCAAAAAGATGTATTCTTGAAGGGCTGCCTATTCACCTTGGCATGGGCGGTACTGAAGATAACCCTCTCATTGCGATACAAGACGAAGTACGCACCCATTTTGGCTGGGAGTTACAAGCGGACATTGATAGTGCTAAATCAATGAAACTGGCATTTGATGGAAATGAACCTTTTGGACTTAGCAAGTGGAATAGCGGTGAGAGAAATCAAGCCCTGGGAGATTTGCAAATCAAATTGCTAAAGGCTACTGCGGTAGTTTTTGTAGGTGCTGCAGTAGAACCTCAAGAACTCGAGGAGATGGTCGGTGATGGAGTGGTATTCATCGCTGCAGATGGGGCGGTAGGCGCTTTACCTCCACTGGCGAATTTGGCTTGCATCGTCAGTGATTTTGATGGTGCAGCGCATTTAGAACTAGCTGCAAAAAGTGGTGCCACAATTATTGCACATGCGCATGGAGATAACATGAAGGCTTGGAATGAATGTGTTGAAACATGGTCTTATTTCTCCAACCCTCCTGCATTGGTTTTAAGTCACCAAACTCCACATTATTTTGAAGGAATGCATAATTGGGGCGGATTTACTGATGGTGACAGAGCCTTGTGCATGGCACACTCTCTAGGAATAAGTTTTGACGATGTATACTTGGTAGGCTATACCCTCTCACGGGTTGGACAATGGTCGGGTAGAACTCAAGAGAGCCGGAAATTAGCAAAATTACAATGGATGGCAATCGTTGTTCAGATGTTGGGATTAGAACAGCAAATTGATTGAACATCAATACATCATTTTGAAAACAATATGCTTACAGGGGATTTTTATGGCTCAAGCGAATAAGTTCAATCCGTTGTTATGGATTGTTGCATTGGTTATCATCAATGGTGCTTGGTATAGCGTTGCTGGTGGCGAGGCTAAACACGAGATTAATGACCAAGAACATTCAACAGAGGACAGAACTATTGAGATCTCCAGTGTATTTGGTTTAGACAAAGAAATCAGCGTCAAATTTTCTGCCCAGTTTTTTAAGGTAAGTTCTAATTTGGATAATGCTTCTTGGAAGATAACTGATGATAAGGGGCAATTAATCGCAAATTGGCAGGGTTCAATTGACCAGGTACAGGGTTGGGAAGGGGACTTGAGTCCAGGCACATATATCATCAATACTACCATGGATGAAGGACTTCTAACCGAACAAAACCTGTACATTAAGCCGTTTGAGAACCTACGTTTAGAAGGACATTTAGTACTTTCACTAGGATTAATAATTATAGCATTCTTAGAACCTATTGTAAAGAAGAATTTCGCCAAAATGGTTTCACAACAAGATCCGCAAACTCCTAAATTGAAGAAAAATCCATTCAAATCTAACGACGATGGTATGCCTGAAAATGATCAATTCCACGATGAGGATGACCCGTGGCGTTCGCCAACAATCGACTGAATTCACAGGAAATCGGCTAATGACATCTGTTTTGCACGATCATTCTTGAATAGTGAATCCGTACTATCTGATAACCATTCAACATTTTGTCTAGTATAGTTATCAACACCATAAGTTGCAATAACGTGCTTTGTGACCTTAATGTATTTTCTAACAGCACCTTCTGAAACTGTAAGGGCTAGTTTCCCACCACATTGGTCTCCTTCAGATTTCATTACACCTACTGCTGATAACCCTCTTCCTGTTACCTTCCTTAGTTGAATACACTTGCCAGCAACTGGCAATCTTCTGTATGAATGTGCGCACTTTAAACATCGTACTTTTTGTCTTGCGAACGCATTCATATTACCTCTTAAATCTGGTAAAAAGTGAGAACGAATTACACTTGAGGCAACTGTTCTTACATTGACCGCTCTCAATTTATGGCCAAGGTCTAGTTGGCCATTCATTTTGTCGATCATAGTGTCTAGAGTTTTGTATGCACAAAGGGCTGGGCCCTCGTCTATTGAATGACACCCATGAGTATAGCCATAGCCTCTTACAGCTGCTACTGAACCCAGCCTTCTTTCAGCAAAATCAACTCTATCAGCAATGGTCTTCGGATGGGGTTGGTTCAATGTTGCTTCATAGAAATCACGTTCATAGAACCAACCTGTATCAACATTCAAGGCCTCTTTGTCTACTTCAGTAGGATTTAGCCGAGTGGTTAGAACCAAAGGTGCATCCATTAGACCGCCACGATTTGCAGGAAGGATTTCTCTACTAAAATTGAGTAAACCATCCATCAATAGCATTATTGCATCTTCATCTCCATCACAATTTCTTCGCTTTGAAGCGTGGAAAAGTGGATGCGCATACCCTCCTGAACAATCGGTCCAACCAATAATTCTTGACAATACTCCACCGGATGTGTGTGGGGCTAAAGCACAAATCAAGTGACCTACTAAATCAGCTGGAGTATCTACATTGTAAAACGGTTCCATTTTGTAATGGCGGACCAATACTTCGTCGATGAATTTTGCAGCCTTGACGAAGAAATCACCGGCACTTTTAGCGACGATAAAATCCTGTGGAAAAATCTCTAACATCTGTTCATCATCTGATAGTTCCTTGCCATGGCAATCATGATTATACCCTAGTTCTTTCAAAGTTCTCCATGGCACTCCGATTTCTCTAGGTGTGAAATGTGTAATAGGCACATCCGACATATCGTACCGAATAGTGCCATCACGGAAAACTGGCAAATTATATTTAGCACGTAAAATACCTTTTTCAATCGCTTCTGGAGTTTGGTCTCTACTAGCGATTTTTTTCATACATTTGATTTGGCGAGGAATTCTATCCAAGCCCAATTTCACTCTCGTATCTTCAATCAGTGTTGTAAGATTGACATTTTGTAACTCTCCACGTCTACGCTTCTTTTTTCCATCTAAAGGTTTCATTAGAGTTCTTCCACCACAAGTCAATCCCGCTTCTTCATTTCCATCTTGGTTAAGAATTCGATGATGACAAATTACCATTGGAGAGACTTTTTCACATTTTGTGCAAATTCGTTTACCCATTTGCACACTGATCGTATTCTTTCCCATTGCATTTGCTAACAATCTTTGATTACCGCCGTGTAATTCAATTGGAAATAGAATATGCGTTCGTGGATTCATTACACGTGGTGCTGCTTTCTCTGGCCGACCCATTCTACAACCGATTCTAATGGGTGCGCTGTGCTCCCACCTCAAGTCAGAAATTTTTCTAATCTCAATCAAGATTCCATCAACTGCATGATCATCTTCGTGGATTTGTGATGCCAGGTATCCTTTGGGGTCATCTGGTCCATTGTCAATCACTTTGTCAGAAGCCGCTATCCCTACATTATCTGTTTCCGTAATTCCAAGACCTCGTTGCCTTGCATCAGTTTCAGCTGCAATTCTAACCACTGCTTTTTCTTGGGCTAACTTTTGTTGTCTTGCTCTTTCACTTACCAACACTGTATGCGCATCTCTTAATTCTGCAATCCGTTGCGAAAAGCGAGTTGACGCATCCTTAATGCGTAAAGGAGATTCTCCTTCGCTAGAGAATCCAAATCCTTCTAACATTGCTGGCCAACCGGTTGTTATTACGAGATCATCTCCATCGTGATGATGTGGTAGACCTAGAATCATTGCACTTGCTTTGGCAAAACCGTGCTGGATGTATGCCCATCCTTCGGGCATCTCATCAGCGAATATTGGTGCTTCTAATTCTACACTAATCCCTGGTATTGATTCAGAAGCAAAGTCTGGCAATATTTCAGGTTGTAAAATATCCATTGCTTTAGCATCCCATCCTTTAACACCGCCAACTATTCTAAGTTGCCTTGATTCTGGTAATGGCATTGCATTCAATGCTTCTTCAGATTCTACTACACTGCCATTTGTAGTTCCAAAAGGCTCAATAATAGATTCATCAATCATGTTTATCAGTGATGGAACCCATTCGAGTGGGAAATCTAAGAACCAAGGATTATGTGGAGGAGGTAATGATGTTTTGAAACGAAGGGCAATATCTCTTGTTTCATCCCAGTTAAGTTGCATCTTTGTTAATGCACTATGCCAATTCCTGCGAATATGGAATTGTGCATTTTCATCTTCACTATCCTCTGGGTGTATTCCAGGTATGCCGGCAGGTAATTTGGATTCGTTTAGATTAGATAATTCAATGAATTCATCTATTTCTTTTTGAGTTGACAATTCTTCGATTAAATCACTTGCCCACCAATCAACACAATATCCTGCTGGAACCAAATTATTGTTGTTTTCCATAAATTCTCCATACCCGAGAACCAATTCACCATTATCCCAAACCATTGAAACTTTATCACTAATCGCTTGATAGGATTTTGCATCATCAACTCGTAAAAAACGGCCATCTTGTAAGACAATCCACGGGCCATCGGTATCATCTGATGGCGTTATCGCACAAGCTTTGCCTGGACGTTCAATCTTCATCTGCGTTCCAATGGTGATGAAATCGTCCATCGCCAACATACACGCTGAGTTGACCGATGCAGCCGCGAGACCCGATGGCCTTGATCTGCCATATCTAAGGCGGAATCCACCCGGTTGTAATGGGGCACCAAATACTGGCCTTCCAGCAATGATATCCTTCATGAATTTCGTAATTGGGGCAACCTTTCTTGATTTGAATTTGTTAGCAGAGTCCGCGTCATCATCGTCTTTGTCCCTACTAGCAAATTTAGAAATAAATTCCCAACCTGGAATTTTCATTCTTTCGGTATGCTTCTGTATTTTCGGAGCCTTCAAACACATTCCTTCCCCAATAACAAGAAGTACGCCACCGCGAATTCGTGCTTCGTCTATATTTCTAACACGGCCATAACCTGCACATTCAATACTTTCAGTTGATTCACCATTAATCATTATCGGGCATGCTTTGACAATCTCTTCAATTTCATTGGGTTTAGGACGGTATTGCAAGTTCCCTCTGTATAATCCGAATTCCTCCTTTACTCGTTCTACCTCGGGTTGGGTTGGAATATAATGTCCAACATTTAATTCGCGCCTAATCATATCCGCAATTAACACAGCAAGTGCTTGCGCGGTACCACCTGCTGCACGGATTGGACCGGCAAAATGAACTGATACGAATTGTGATCCGTCGAGATTATTCAATAATCTAACCTCGGAAATACCCTCAAGGGGTGCAACTAAAACTGCCTCGGTGAGAATTGCTAACCCAACTCGTAGTCCTACATCAATTGCAGTTTGTAGGTCGTGCCCTTTAGCTCTAAATCCTCTCGCAACAGATTGAGCCATCAAAATAGAAGTGGTCTCTCTGTCATGAATATCAAGTAATTCCCTGATATCGTCAGCAACTTCGTAACCATCCAAATGTTCGATAAGTAATTTTTCAGTTCTCCCGGCGAGGTCTGCCGCCCTAGGAATTTCAACAAAGTCGCGATGATCCATTCCCAATGACCTTGCGGATTCAGCGATGATATATGCTTCATCAGCCCTCTCATCAAGCCAGTTTTGGTATGATTCCATTTCTTGTTCCAAACGTTCGATGTCAATGCCAAGAAGAGGATTATGCCCTCTTAACTTTGTATTGACCTCAACATCACCCATGGCAATCCTAACACACTAATGGCCGACCCTTTATGATAAAGTCGGTTCAATAATATCAATTTCGTTATACAGATACTAAAGCAAACTTCATGTTCATCGGATGAGAGGATTGGTTGATGACGGTCCATTCAGCGCTAAGAGACCACCCAAGTTGGGGCAAACTTGTTGAATATATTCGCGAACTAGCCTTCCTTGATGGTGGAAGTGATGATGCTTTCACACTTGCTAGTGGCCGGTCGTCTAGGTGGTTTTTTGATACAAAGCCAGTGATGATGCATCCGGAATGCTCACATTTACTTGGAGAATTGTTCAATGCTAGAATTGATGAACTCGGTGCTGATTTCGTAGGTGGATTGGAGTTGGGTGCAGTACCACTAACTGCAATTGTCATCACCTCTTCTGATGCTGATTGTCCACGACGAGGATTCATGGTACGAAAAGAACCGAAGGGAAGAGGTGGAAGAAAGACCAATAATCCACCTGGTATTGAAGGTTCATCTCTCGCTGGGGGCGGAAGAATCGTAATTCTTGAAGATGTTACCACGACTGGTGGTTCATCGATAAAAGCAGTACAAATGATTCATCAGGCAACCGATTGTGAAGTGGTTGCTGTCATCAGTATTGTCGATAGAGAGGAAGGGGCAGTGGACGCATTTGCAGAGGCTGGAATTCATTTTGAAAGCATCATGACAAGAAGCGATGTTGCAGGCCAATAATTTGTATTATTAGTCAACATTTAGACAGGAGAGGAGAAAATTGTATACAGTTCTTCGACCATCGGAAGTTGAATCCTCAACTTTAACTGAATCTGCACCAGATACGACCTCAGCGGAAAAAATTGTATTCTATCATGCCGAGCAAGGAAAACCTCTTGCAACACCTTGGCAAGTTGCTCTAACCCGCTCCAAGATGATCAATGAATCAAGCCTTGGTAAAGGGATTATTCTCGATTGTGCCTGTGGAAGTGGGATTCAATTGGCGGCTCATGCCCTTCTTCTTCAGAGAGCCGCTCTCGGCATAGAATTAGAGCCGCGACGTGCGCTAGCAAGTGCAGTGAATTTGCAAACTATAGCACTATCATCGGGACAACAAGATGGCCGGAGAATGGCTGAAACGAGAGTTCTTTGTGGAGATGGTAGAGATGGTAAAACTGCATTAGAAACTCTACAACATGATTTGAATCTACAACAAATGCCAGAGATTGCACTATTGCATTTAGACCCTGCAAGGCCAAGAAATAGCCGTAACCATGGCCTCGATGAAATGACACCGCGCTTGGATGAAATCTTCACTGGATGGTCTTCTTACCTTTCGCAAGGAAAACGTGGGCCTTCTCTACTGCTTGACCTCTCGCCACGCCTTAGCCATCAACAAAGATTGCAAGTTGAGGAGATGGTTGATTCTGTTTGGCCGCAAATTGATCGGACATGGGTTTGGACTTCACGCGGTCGCGGACGTGTGGACAGATTGGCACTTTGGCTCGGATCCATTTCAATTCCAAACGTCGCTCGGCGATTTGTTAGAATACCACCTAATTTACAAGAAGAACCTTTGATTATAGATGGCGGTGAGCCAATATCAGCAGGAGATGGAGTACCTGTCAAATCAAGACGTCCGCCGAGAAAGGGTGAGAGAGTAAGTCTTCTTGATGCAGCGTTAGTAGAGAGTGGTTTAGCAGAAGTTTGGCTCAAAGAAGTTACAAAATCTGAGGCAATACACTGGGGCGTAGTTGAAGGTAGACGGCCGCAGATTCATCACGACCACCCGCTGCGATTAGAAGATAAAAATCACCTTTTGGTACAAGCCACGGGCAAAATAGTAGCCCTCTCTCATACCAACCTGACATTAGATGATGTTGACGCTTTGGTCAAGGTTGCCTTGGAGCATGATATTCGTAAATTGACGGTGAGAGTTTCACTCGAACCCGCGGTCCAACCAAAGGTGCAAGGGGCCATCGACCGCCAGTTGGCTAGAAGGCATGGCAAGAGAACTGCGTTCGTCGTTCAACAACCTGGAGATGAGATGCTTTTGCTATGTATTTTAGAGTAAAAGGGGAACAAATACGCACGGGTTTTTTTTCATAGGTCGGCAACTGCGGCAAGGTTTTGGATTAGACATTGTTTTTAGGAAGTAATGTTGTCTGTAAGAGACTACAAACTAATCCAATAATTTAGCGCCTAAAAAACGGTGTTTTCAAGGCTCAGTGTCGCGGATAGTGTATCGCGGTTTTGATATAGGGGTGGTTGGTCGGAGGCTTGCTTAACACTATGTGTTGAGGACATTGAGGTGAACTGGAATGGCACGACCAAAGGATGCAGAACTAGGAGATGATTTTTCCTATATCTTGCGAATGGCAGATACAGACATGGATGGCCTCAAGCCGTTAGCAACCGCATTGACATCCGTCAAGGGTGTTGGTAACCGTACTGCGGTTCAAATCTGTAGAACTACAGGATTCGATCCAGCAAGAGCTGCTGGTTTCCTAACTACAGAAGAACAAGAAACTCTCCGTTTAGCAATTGAAGGATATGCAGTGACTGTCCCTCTATGGATGCTTAACCGCCAAAGAGATATCGAAACAGGAGATGAACTTCACCTGACTGGCCAAGCGGTCAAACTTACTCTAAAGGATGACATCAGTCGTCTTCGTACCATGAAGTGCTACCGTGGTGTTCGCCACGCTAGCGGAAACAAAGTTCGTGGACAACGCGGTCGTTCAAACGGCCGTGGTGGACTAACTCTAGGAGTTAGCCGAAAGAAGTGATATGGAGGGATAAGTTATGGGAGAGCCAAAATTCGCACGTCCAAAATTCGACACACCTTCCCACCCGTGGAAGAAAGCTCGTATTGAAGAAGAACATTCCATCCGTGATAACCACGGACTCAAAACCATGCGTGAAATCTGGAAGGCTAAGTCTCAACTTCGCCGCCATCGCCGTCAAGCAATGCGCTTGATCGGTACGGTCGATACCACTGAAGGGCACGGCATGAGGGAAATGAATGACCTTTTGGCTTCACTACATAACAAGGGCCTTGTTGCAACAGGAGCAATTCTGGATGACGTCCTAACTCTTGGAACAGAAGATATTCTGAACCGACGCCTCCAAGCTCAAGTTTACTACAAGGGTCTTGCAACCACAATGAAGCAAGCACGTCAACTTGTAACCCATGGGCAGATTTGTATTGGCGACCAAAAAGTCACAATCCCTTCTTACCCTGTTTCTCGTGATGAGGAAGAATTAGTTCGCTACCACCCTGGCTCCACACTCAACAACCCAGATCACCAAATCCGTAAGATGATCGAAGGACGTCGTGAAATGGCAGAGTATGCATCTGAAGAAGTTGACCCAGAAGCAACTCAAGAATTTGCTGCCGAAGTCGTTGAAGGAGCAAAAGCAGCACCTTCCGCAGAAGCAGAACCTTCCGCAGAAACAACCGGCGGTGATGAATGATGACTCGTAAAGCAATTGTAAACATTTTCAGTTCATACAATAACATTCTAATGACTGCAACCGATTTAACAGGTGCTGAAACAATTACCACCTGTACTGGTGGTCAAGTTGTCAAGTCTTCCAAGGACAGTGGCGGTCAATTCGCAGCAACTCGTGCTGCGGAGAAGATGGCTGATGCTTTGAAGGATAAGGAATTTACTCAACTAATCGTAAAGTATCGCGCACCTGGTGGCAATAAAGCCAACAACACAGGGCCTGGTGCACAAGCAGCAATCCGTGCGTTTACTCGTGCTGGAATGACAGTAGTGAGAATTGAAGATGTCACTCCAATCGCTCACGATGGTACAAAGGCGAAGGGCGGCCGTCGTGGCCGTCGTGTCTGATTCAAGAGGTGTACAAAGATGAAAGCAGAAATCGTAAACGGCTGGCCACAAGGCAACTCTATCCGCATCCTATTGACAGAAACATCAACTGCACAGGTCAATTCGGTTCGCCGTGCATTGATTGCAGATGTTCCTAAGTTGGCAATTACTCGAGTTGATTTCGCACAAGGAATTAACCAAGATAATGCAACTGGTGATGTTTATGAATCTGTTAACACCCTTCCAGATGAAGTAATTGCGCACAGACTTGCAATGATCCCTATTCCAACACACCCTGCAGAAGGAATTGTGTTCCCTGAAGATTGTGTAAATTGTAAGGACATGATAGAGAAGGACAAGGGATGTCCTAGTTGCCAGATTTTATATTCTTTGAAAATCCAAGGTAACCCTAAGGATTCTGATGATGAATTAAAGTATGTTTACGCAAGTGATCTAAGTGTTATTTCAGACCCAATGTTTGGGCTTAAGGAAGAACACCAACGTATTCCAATTACCTTACTTTCTAAGGGACAATACCTACAATTTTACGCATTCGCAACTCTCGGTCGCGGACGTGACCACGCAAAGTGGTCACCTGTAGCAGCAGTTGCTTTCCGTCCCCAGATGAAAGCAATTTTGAACAAGCCGAAGAAGGCGAAAGTATTGTTTGACTTGGATTTGAAAACCACTGATGGAAAAGCAATCGATGCTAAGTTGTTTGGAAAGGACAAAACAATCTCAGACATTAACATTGTATTTGATTTGGAGAAGGCAATTCATCAAGTTGGAGCTGGAACTGGCCGTGATGCTGCTTTTGATGATGCAATTACCTTTGAAAAAGTTGAGGACGCATTCGTGTTTACCTTTGAGACCGATGGAGCATTAACTCCGGTTCAAGCATTCAATGGAGCAATGCAGGAATTGAAGGGTCGCTTTGAAAATCTTTCAACCGATATTGAAAAGGCAATCGCTTAATCATAATATCTAACGAGAACTATACAGCGCATCAACAATGATGCGAGTATTCATCAACATAGTTTAGTCTGCCATCTCTGTTGGGGTTGTAATATGGTTAGCAAGAGGTGCGGAGGTCATATCACTCTCTTATTCTCTATTTGCAAAGATAGTAAACTACCCCGTAACCAAGGCAGCCGTGGTGCCGGATTCAGTGTCACCGATGGAGTTGAAGCCACAGTTCGCCACCTGTGGACAAATAAGCCAGCCTCGGCTATCCGATACTCCGCAGGCTCTACCTTGGATGATAAGATCGGCAATATCAAACAGGGTGATATCAGAATCAACGTTACTTCAATGGATGGGATGGAACTACAAAATGGAATGGCGATCTATCTTGAATTAATTGAAGGGTTAAGATATGCAAGATTATTGGACAGAGCTGATGCGTACGAAATAGATGTACAATTGGAGTTGCCGACTAGCCAAGGATTTGGAATGTCAGCATCTGGACTTGTCGCAGTTGCTTTGGCCTTTCACCAATTAACTGGAAAAGGAAATATTGAGCAATATTACCGCTTAGCCCACCGGATTGAAAGAATTCATAGTGGAGGGCTAGGGGATGTTTTGGGAATTTATGCAGGTGGAGTGGAATTACGATTAACCGCCGGCGCTCCTGTATCTCCTGGCAGGGCAGTGGGTTTTCCTTGTAATCAAAAAATACTTTTAGCGTGGATTCCGCAAGAATCTCGTCACACTAGTGAATATATCGACGATCCAATATGGCAACAAACAATTACATCTGCTGGTGAAGAAGCAGTAAATATCTTACAACAAGGCGATTGGAATCATGAAAAATGGCCGCAGTTATTGCAATGTTCAGAAGAGTTTTCAACTGCATCAGGAATGTTGGACGAACCGGTTAGAAATGCATTTTTAAATAATGCACAACAAGAAATTACTCGCTTAGGATTCGATGAAATCATGTCAACAAGATTGTGCATGCTTGGTGTTTCGTTGTGCGTATTGCCAAAAAAACTATCCAAACCTCTCGCTATCGAACAATTAGAACAATTAGCACAACAATTGAGAGAAAAAGGCATGGGTGCTAAAATCACCAGCATCGATAGTTAATCATATCCTTCTGGAGATAGTCCAGTTAGGTCTAGTGGGCTTGCATCAAGTAATGTGCAACCCGGCATGCAAAGATTTTCACTGAACCCGTGCCGATAGACAACGGCCCCACTACCCCACTGCGTGATGTAACGGGCCATTTGCGATGCCATCTTTTTACGCTGGAATTTCACATCTGCGCCATAGAAATGTTTAGCATCTATCCAAGCAACTGGGTTGCCATTAATTTCAACATGATCAAGGAACAAAATATCTGGAGTAGCAACAGGTCTACCGTGTTGGGCTGATTGTTCGCGAACCATTTCTGGTTGTCGTCGAAGTTTCACGCCTTGTTGTTCAAACCAATCCGAGAGAATATCTTCGAACTTGTCTGCTTTGACTTGAACTTCGGATTGGTCTACATTTGAGACTCTATCGGCTGCTTCAGCCTCTTCAAATTCCTTTCTTTCGCGCTCTGGCAATTTACTCGGTGAGCGCAAACTTTCCTTGATTTTAGATTTGGACCATCTTAATTCCCCTAATATGATTCTAAAAATATTCATCGGAGGAAAATCAAAGCGCTTTGAAAGATCTACAACACTAATTCCTTCTTTGTATAGGCTCGCTAGTGCCTTGCTGCGCGATTGTAATCTTCCGTGCCCATAAACAGTTTTTTGCTGTAACAAAGCAGAACGAAGTGATAACGCTTGGTCCAGGCTCATGTCGTGATGCTTAACAATTTGAGCAAGTTCTTCCACTCTTTCATCATCTAACCAACCGAATTCACCCTTGCGAATGACCTCGCCAGCCATTGCCGCCTCGGCCTTTAGAGCAACGGGTAGTACCTTCCATTCAAATGAGAAATGGTTTGGCTCTTCCATATCCTTTGGAAATGCGAGGGGTTTGGGTACGGCTGTGAATCGATTATTCGCTTGTGAATTCATTTGTTTTATTTCAGCAACATTTTTGCTCATTATGACACTTTCCAGGGTAGTGCCATAGCGTTTTGATGAAGCATTTTTACCGCGATTAGAATTATTATTCCTATTCCGGTTTGAGTTTGACTTAGACGAATCTCTACCGGGGGCTTCGCTCATATCTGTGGCTTTGCGCCCACACTCCATGAAGACTCCCCATTATTACCACTAAAACGAACAAAAAAGTGAAATCATAGAAAAGACGGTTTGATAAGTTCGTCGTTCTTGCAACAAGTATGCGGTCTGTAACTATTTGTTTTACAATTGCTTTTTTGATGATATCTGTATCCCAATTATCGATGATTGGAAACGGTGCTGATGATGCTTCAATTGAAAGTGGTAAGGATACTAATTTACAGAAATTCCAAACCTCATATTCATCCGAGAATAACTCATCACTAGGATGGTTTGCGCAAGCAGTTGGCCCTTATGAGGATTTCATAACGGATTCTGTCAGCTTCCAAAACGGCACTACAGCAGTAGTTGGTTCTTTCCAATCCTATATTGATTTCAGTTTTAATTTCGCCGGACCTCAATCTACTAATGGCCCGATGGATGTTGATTTTTTCATAGCATGGCTTGATGAAAATGGTACATGGCTTGCAAATATTGGTGGTGGTGGTCAAGGGTTTGATAAACTTAATTCTATTGAGAAACTTTCCTCTGGAGATATTATTGTATCTGGGACCTATTGCTATAACACAGTTGGAGATGAATGTAGTATGACCCTTGAAGGGCTTGATCCACTAAATAAATTAGAAGCTGATGATGATGGTAATGCATTCCTTGCTCGTATGTCTTCTGATGGAGTTTGGCAATGGATCACTCAAATAGAATCGCAACGCGAAGTATACGAGTTTTCTTTGGTTGTTACTCCACAAGATGAGATACATCTGGGAGCAATATTTACTGGAATGGTCGAATTCAACGGCCAAACAATTCCTGGTGGCGACCAACCTAATTTATTAATTGCAATTTATGATGATCAGGGTCAAGCAATTGGTTCTCTCAGTAGCACCTCTCCACCAGGAGTCGGTTTAGTCGGGGAACTTTGTGCAGATGATGTTGGCAACACCTATGCAGTACTAACTTACACCGAAGAGATCATGTTTGATCAAATAGTTCTCAATGGAACTGGATTTGCTGATATCGCTATTGCACGGTATGATGCTACAGGATGGGCCTGGGCTCAGAGTGCGGGTGGTTCAGATGAAGACATGGCATGGGATTGTGATGGTACTGATTCTGGCGTAATAGTTGTAGGAGAGTTCCAAGGCAACGCTAGTTTTGGTGATTTTTCTACCGAATCAAGTCAATGGGTTGATGGTTTTATTGCGTCTTTGAGTTCCGAAGGGGAATGGCAATCACTTCAGAAAATTAGTGGAATTGGCAGTGATAAGATTAATTCAGTACTGGTAAACCAATACGATGAAATTACAATCGCTGGAATAACTTCGGGTGGATTGACCTTTGGACAAGATACTCTTCTAGATTTAGATGATAGCACAGATGTTTACCATTTTGATGTATTTGTTGCACACGCTGATGCAAACTTAAGTTGGCAATGGGCCATCAATGCAGGAGGGATGGGTAACGAAGAGGTGAATTCCCTGAAAACCGGACCAAACGGCTCTCCAATACTCACTATTCAATTAAATGAAGATGGTTTATTCGGTGGATATCAAGCAGACCAGCAAAATTCAATGGATATTGGAGTTTGGTTTTATGAAACTGATTTGGACGGAGATGGAGTTGTTGATGGTTCTGATAATTGCCCACGTGATAGTAATCCTTTGCAAGAAAACTATGATCAAGATAATGTTGGAGATTTATGCGATATAGATGATGATAATGATGGAGTCCCCGATGTCGCTGATGATTGCCCATATGGAACTACACAATGGCAAAGCAATCCTTCAACCGATCATGACGGGGATGGCTGTCAAGACTCCAGTGAAGATTATGATGATGATGGTGATGGTGTTTTTGATAGTAATGACCTTTGTCCTTTGGGACCTATAGGATGGGTTTCTAGCCCCGAAGTGGATGTTGAAGGAGATGGTTGTGCAGACATGGATACTGATGAAGATGGATTTGTTGACCAGTCGGACAACTGTCCAATGACATACAATCCACTTCAAACAGATTTAGATGATGACCAACTAGGAGATGTTTGTGATGATGATGAAGATGGGGATGGTATTCAAATTCCTCAGGACCTTTGCCCACACGACACTACATTTTGGACATCCAGCCTACTGAATGACCATGATTCAGATGGGTGCCAAGATTCGGTTAATGATTACAATGATGATGCAGATGCAATATTAGATATCAATGACGATTGCCCTATTGGACATATTAATTGGGGCGACAATGCTAGTAATTTCGACCATGATGGTGATGGCTGTCATGACCAATTAGAGGATGATGATGATGATAATGACGGGTTTGTTGATGAGAATGACAATTGCCCTAATGGAATAATTGGAATCTCACAAGTCGGTCAAGACGAAGATATGGATGGTTGTATTGATTCTGTTGAAGATGAGGATGATGATGGAGATGGAGTTGCAGATTTAGTGGACCAATGTCCGAGAACACCTAAACTAACTATGGTTTCTGGTTCTGGTTGCAGCCAATATCAATTAGATGATGACTTAGATGGTGTTGTTAACGCTGAGGATATTTGTCTAAACAGTAAACCGGGTATTGCTGTTGATGAGCAGGGATGTGAGAAATTAATCTCGGAACAAAAGCTTCCACAATCAAAGGATGATGAATCTCTATTCAATTTGACTAATTTCTTCTTTTTATTAGCCATTCTAATGGGAATTATTGCAGTATACATCTCCAATACAAAACCAAAGATGCACAAGGCGGCAATAGTACCGCCTGTCAATCCAATGGGTGCACCAGAATCTTTAGGAGAAGTGAAAACATTGGAAGCTGCAAGTCTTCAAACGCTTCAATCTGCTGAGAAAGTTGCTGCCGGATCTGAAGTAGTCAACGATGAGCCTGAAGCGGTTATTATCGATGAGCCTGAAGCAGAATGTGGTGAGGTTGACTACTCCTCGATGACTGTAGTCCAGTTGAAGGACCTCCTCAGAGAGTCTGGCAAGACCGTGTCTGGTAACAAGGCCGAACTAATTGAGCGCCTGCAAGAGTGATCAATTGTACACTACTACTGGACCAAGCGGTACTGCTGCACCTGCCCGTTGAGTTGTATCTTCCTGAGATTCTCCAACAACAAATGTAATGTCCTCAAGACCTAAATCGGTAGCGATAAATTCGCTTCGTGATTGTAACACTTCTAATTCATTCAACTCACTCAAAATAACAGCGCGTGAATCATCGTCCCACTTGAATAATTGAGGGAGCATTTTCTTGCCCCAATAGCCCATAATCTCTCCTTTTCTTTGACCTTGGCATATCTCCATTTGCGATAAGATTGGGATGAATGATTTTGGACTTCCTCCCGCGATGATGAAATCTAATGCGGTCTTGGCCAATTCACGTTTCCACTGTGGGCTGATCACCACTATTGCTGTGCGCGCTCCACTATCCAAATGTCGCTCGGCAATAGTTTTGATTTTTCTAGCCGATTCTAAGAAAGAACGCATGTACGCTTCTGCATCTAATACAGATTGAGATTGCTTGCTTACATCTCCTGGGTTTTGGTATTGGGAGGCTGATACTAATTCCGTATGGCCTAGTAATTGACCCCAATCTTCAGCCATATGCGGTGTTGAAATTGAAATTAAATGAGTCCATACTTCGAGTAATTCGCGGCCAACAATTGGATTCAA
>JAACCR010000080.1 GCA_009937205.1 Methanobacteriota archaeon
GATATCTCCATAAATGTTATGCTGAATGGTGAGGCCTATGATGTCATTACAACATCACAAAATGAAGATGGAACTTGGACACATGCATTCGATATGCATCCTGATGATGCAGCAATGGTCACAGTCCGCTTTGTCGCTCCAGACTATGACGCCGAATCAGGAGAGCCAGCAGGTAACCGCAAATTCGATGTTATAATCAATGGATACGATACAGGAAGTGATGAATCTCTAAGAGAACCTGTTGCAGCAACATTGTTCATTAAACCTTCACAGTTTGTCCTTGGTGAGATGACATTCAACCGTGCAGGTGTAATCGAAGGCGATTCCTTAGATATCACAGTCAAAGCATGGAACGAAGGTAACTACGCATCTGATGTATTGGTTGTCTTCTATGTAATGGATCCTACAGGCGATGCATACTCTACTCCAACAGGAACACAGCGTATGACTCGTGTAGCTTCAACAACTGTCGATGTAATGGCTCCTAAGCCAGTATTGGAAAATGATGGAGTCTACCAAACTTGGTATTTTGCAACAGCAACTTGGGATGAAGCATTCATTCCAGGAACAACAGTACAAGACTTTGAGACTGTTGAAATGTATGCAGAAATCAACCCTCTAGCAGAAGAACAGGATAAGAGCGCTGGAATCAAGGCTCAAGATGAATACCTTAACCAAAAAGATGACAATGATGCAGTTGGTCAAATTGCAGTTGTCAAGAATAAGGCATCTACTCCATCTTTCGCAGTAGGAATCATTGGTTTGGCTGTAGCAGCAATGGTTGCAGCAATCGGTGCATCTCTACGCAGAGAAGAAGAATAGACAAACTAAGTCAATGAAGGATAGGGGAGGCTTTCGAGCCTTCCTTAGTCCGATCATGGAAAGTACTAGCGTCAGCTTTAATTCGGTAAGCGATTAATCAGATAATATGTCTGAGCCAGTCTCTTACTTGGGAATTTTGATTCTAGTATTTGTTGGGATGTTTATATCCTATTACTGCAAACGCAATCAGTTCATGGTTTCACAATCATTAGTGTTCATCAATTTTGGCATTTTTGCTGTCTGGTGGATTCTTTTCTTATTGAAACCAAGTTTAGGAATAGATGCTTTTGTAAACTTAGGATTTAAATCAGCTTACCTAGAATCGCCAAGTATAGGATTGCTAACATTGGTAAGTTCAATGTTTATGCATGCCGGTCCGATGCATTTGTTGTTGAATATGCTAATTCTGATCTTACTGGGAGTTCCTTTTGAAGATAGAATAGGTCCACGTTCATTTTTAAAAATATATGTAATTAGCGGAATCATTGGTTCTTTAATCACAGGATCACTTTCAGTTTGGAATCAAACTGGATTAGAAACTATCAATATTGGCGCTTCAGGGGCTGTTTTTGGCATCATGGGTGGTTTTGCCTTGCTCTACCCTAGGGATGAGATTCCAATGCTCTTAGGTCCTATTTTCATGCATAGAGTTCCGGTACTACTTGCAACGATAGTTTTTGTTGCTATGGAGACGTTCTATGTGGGGATGGGAACTGAAGATGGAATTGGACATACGACTCACATGGCTTCCTTCGTTATTGGCGTTTTTGTAGCTCCATATTATTCATCTAAAAATATTGAAGTTGATATAAAATTAGATTTAGATATAGACAAATACCGTAAAGTCTCAAGTATAACACAAAAAGGAATTTATGAATTAGAGATGATTGAAGCTGCAGATGAGCCTGAATTATTAGATGCCTGGATTGAAACATTCTGGGAAGTTCAGGAATGTCCCGATTGTAAATCTACCTTATCTCAAATGGGTCAATGTTCAGGATGCGATATTGATTATTTGAATTAGGCCCATTCAAACAACTTGTAGAAGATAGCTACTACTATAGATCCAATAGTACAAGTGATTAGCATAACTGGAACGCCAACAGCTAACCATTCTTTAGTTGAAATCTTGTGTCCCCCTCTCTCACTAATTGCAATAGTCATAACATTTGCACTAGAACCAATTGGTGTAGCATTTCCTCCAAAGCCACAGCCAATAGCCAATGCCCAGTACAGTGGAATGATATTTACTGCAGCTACACCAGTAATTGGATCTTCGCTTAATGTGCCTAATTGCTCAATTACAGGAAGCATTGCAGCACAGAAAGGAATATTGTCTACAATTGCAGATGCAATAGCTGACACCCAGATTAGTACTATAACTAAGGCTACTTCGTCTTGTGAGATGTTACCGTCAGGTCCAAAATTATCAAATATCAAATTAGCAATAGCTTCAAGGTAGCCCATAGCCTCTAATCCGCCAACCATAACAAATAATCCTGCGAAAAACAATAGTGCCCCCCATTCGACTTTATGCACGACTTCGTGGATATCCATTCGTTTTTCATGTGGAACGCCTATCATGCTTATTGCCATAGCAATTCCAGCACCACCTAGTGAAACTGCAGATATTTCCAAATTCAAATGTAAAAGCTCAACAGCGGCAAACATTACGACAGTTACAGATAATGCACCCAAAGTTCTGTACATTAAAGAGCTATTCTTGACAGCTTCCCATTCATTCTCAGAAATAACCACCTCTACATTTTGAGGTTTAACTTCTCTCCATTTTTTGAAATGACGGTGCATATACCATAAGGTAGCAGCCCATGCAATTATTGCTAAAGGAGTTAAATGGTAAATAAAACTCATAAAACCAAAACCTAAAGAATTGCCATCGGCATCTGTAAGAGAGCTTGCATAAGACGCAATCAATACATTTGGAGGGTCACCTACTAAGGTTGCTACACCGCCAGTATTTGAGAAAATAGCTAAGGCTATAAGCGGAGGTATTGGGCTGATTTTAATCTTTGAACAAATTTTAAGAGTTACTGGAGCTATTAAAATCAAAGCAGTTACATTATCAATGAAGACAGAAATGAGCGTTGTGAAAGTTCCTAAATAGAAAACTAATTTCCACGGATCTCCTCCGGATAGTTTTGTAGCTTTGATAGCTACAAATTCAAAGAATCCACTAATTTCTAGCATTCCTGCAAAAATCATCATTCCTAGAAGGAGCCCAATTACATTGAAATCGATTGCTTCGAATAAATTATTCTCACATCCTCCACTTTCTCCTCCATGCCCTCCACCGGTACACCAAGTAAGTGAGTTGTAATATGTTCCAACTAGAAGCATTCCTACGGCCCCACCCCAAGCAGCTAGTACACGATCAACAATTTCACCTAAAATTAAGGCAAATGCTACAAGAAAAATAAGTAAAATAAGGATTGCTTCAATTGATCCAGTTTCGGCGATATATTCTGATGTAGAGCTCGTAGCCATTTTTAAAATATTTAGAGAGGGGATAAAAGCTTAAGCCAACCGATTCCATAGTGGATTGGTCCAATTCTTTCTTGATTCTTCAATACCTAATTTAGAGATTATTTCACCCTCTTTTGTAAATATAATATCATTATCCACATTTCCAATTTGTTTAGCATAATCAAAACGA
>JAACCR010000081.1 GCA_009937205.1 Methanobacteriota archaeon
GGCGGTCCACCAAAGAAGTCAGGCGGTCCACCAAAGAAGTCAGGTGGTCCACCGGGTCCAAGCAAATCGGGCGGTCCACCAAAGAAGTCAGGTGGTCCACCGGGTCCAAGTAAATCGGGCGGTCCACCAAAGAAGTCAGGTGGTCCACCAGGTCCAAGTAAATCGGGCGGTCCTCCTAAAGGCGGTCCTAAAGGTCCTAAGCGCGGCCCGCCAAGATGATATTGTGATTAAAAACCACAATTATATTTCTAATCAATATTTGATTGAAGATATTTCAGCGTAGCCCAGCATCTTTCAATGCTTGAAGAAGAACAGAACCGATTTCACTCGGATCATTTGCACATGCAATACCCGCTTGTTTGAATGCTTCGAACTTTTCTTCTGCAGTACCCTTTCCACCAGAAATAATCGCCCCAGCGTGGCCCATTCTTTTTCCTGGAGGAGCTGTGGCTCCTGCTACGAATCCAACAATGGGCTTGGAAACATTTTCTGCAGCAAAAGCGGCAGCTTCTTGCTCTGCATTACCACCAATTTCGCCAATCATTACAATTGCAGCAGTTTGTGGGTCATTCTCAAATGCAGCAAGGCATTCAATGAACCCAGTTCCGTTAACTGGGTCACCGCCAATTCCAATACAGGTTGATTGCCCTTCATCGATACTCATTGTTTGTGCAACCGCCTCGTAAGTTAATGTTCCAGATTTTGAAACGATTCCAATTCTTCCTTTGGCATGGATGTGGCCAGGCATAATTCCTATTTTTGCTCCACCTTTTTCACCAGGTGTAATAATTCCTGGACAATTCGGTCCGATCAACCTAACACCTGGTCGATTGTTGACATATGCAACCGCTTTGACCATGTCCAGAGTTGGTATTCCTTCTGTAATACATATTACTACACCTTCTCCTTTGACTGAATCAAAAGCTTCCGCAGCCTCCATAATTACTTCCGCAGCAAAAGGAGGTGGTACGTAAATCACAGTAGCATCAGCATCAGTTACAGTTATCGCTTCAGTCATTGAATCCCAAACAGGGAACTCCTTTCCTTCTAATTCGACAGTTTGTCCACCTTTTCCAGGAGTACAACCACCAACAATATTTGTACCATATTCAACCATTTTTCCAGCATGGAAATGACCTTGCTTTCCTGTAATTCCTTGAACTAGTACCTTTGCATCTTCTTCAATCCATATTGCCATCACTCATCACCTCCGATTAGAGATACAATCTTTTGAGCGCCTTCTGCTAAGTCATTAGCAGGATGGATATTCAAATCAGACGCAGCTAATATTTTCTTACCTTGCTCTACATTTGTACCTGCGAGACGGACTACTAAGGGGACTTCTAGTGACAATGCTTCTGTAGCAGCTATTACTCCACGAGCGATAATATCACAACGCATAATACCACCAAAGATATTTACTAATATTCCTTTGACATTCGGATCTTCCATAATCATTGAGAATGCAGTTTTAACCTGCTCTTCATCAGCGCCACCACCAACATCAAGGAAGTTAGCAGGTTCTCCACCATACAACTTGATGACATCCATTGTAGCCATTGCCAATCCTGCACCATTTACTAAACAGCCAATATTACCATCTAATTTGACATATGATAATCCAGTTTCTTTAGCACGTATTTCAACATCTTCTTCTTCTGATAAATCGCGCAATTGGTCCCAGTTTTTGTGCCTAAATTCAGCATTTTCATCAAATGAAATCTTTGCGTCAAGGGCAATTATTTCATCACTCTTGGATTTGACCAGTGGATTGATCTCCACCATTGCGCAATCTTGGCTGACGAACATTTCGTACATTGCAGTCAATGATTTTCCGAAAGACCTCAAGGACATCCCAGATAATCCGAGTGCAAGACATAAGTCTCTCTTTTGGAATCCTAATAATCCGGCGTTGACATCTATTATGACTTTGTGAATTTTTTCAGGTGTGTGTTCGGCTACATGTTCAATATCCATTCCACCTTCGGTCGAAGCCATAATGAGTACAGATTTGTTATCTCTGTCAACTAGTAATGCTAGGTAATATTCGTGAGCGATATCACATCCGGATTCAACATATAGGTTCTTTACAACCTTTCCTTCATCTCCGGTTTGAATCGTGACCAGAACATTACCCAAAATATTTGTTGAATATGTTTCGACTTCATCTCTTGAAAATGCAATCTTTACTCCTCCTTGCATTACTTCCTCTCGGGTTTGAGGATGATATAGTGTACCCTTTCCTCTTCCACCGGCATGAATCTGAGACTTTACTGCTACAACTTTAGAATTAAGATTATCATACGCAGCTAGCGCTTGTTCTACTGATGTGCAATGTTGTCCTTCTAATACAGGTACTCCGAACTCTCTTAGCATCGCTTTGCCTTGGTACTCGTGGATATTCATGACTCTCTCCAACCAATGCCAATTGCAGGCCGTCTTTGAAGACTTTGATTCGGCAATGACATTTATTCAGAGCGTGAATGGGGTTTATTGATAGGCTAAAGCGTAAAGGCAACGCTATGCAGGTAGTTGTTTTGGCCGGAGGAGTAGGCTCAAGATTGCGACCTTGGACCAATCAAATTCCTAAACCATTATTGCCCATGCTCGATAAAACTCTACTTGAAAGAGTAGTTGAAGGTGTAGCAAGCGATTTGGTTGATGAAGTGATTGTTGCAGGTGGCTATAAAATTGACATGATTAGAAAATATTTCGCAGATGCTGATGTTGACTTTGATGTGACTATCGTTCCCGAAGATGAACCACTTGGAACAGGTGGGGCACTTGCAAATTGTTCAGATATAGTCAGTGGCACATTTGCCTGCTTCAATGGCGACATCGTATCTTCATTGGATGTTACTCCAATGATTGAATTGCATAAAAGAAATGGTGGTATCGGTACACTAGCGCTTTGGGAAGTAGAGGATCCAACCCGATTTGGAATAGTCGGATTAGATGCAGATTCAAGAATAACACAGTTCAAAGAGAAGCCTAAAAAAGAAGAGGTTTTTAGTAATTTAATTAATGCAGGTTCTTATATTTTGGAAGATGATATCTTTGATATAATGCCTGCTGGAAAGCATTCTATAGAAAGAGAGATATTCCCAATACTCGCAGCAGAAGGTAAGTTAAATGGTATGCAATTTGATGGATATTTTATCGATGCAGGAACGCCCGAATCTTGGTCAGAAGGCGTGCAAGAATGCATACGGAAGAAGAGATTTAGCAGTGGAGAAATATGTGGGGGTTCTTGGTTTTCTAATCCTATGGCCAAGGTTACAGAAGGTGCGAGAGTAGTTGGTTCAATGGTAGAAGGTAATGTTAGCATTGGCAATAGTGAAGTAATTGAAAGCACTATCTTATCAGGTTCATTAGTCGGTGATAATTCAGTATTATCTGCATGCCTAATAGGGCGCAATGCGACGATTGGAAGTAATTGTAATCTAAACGGCGTGGTCGTAGATCACAATTCAATAATTCCTCCCGAAACTAGCCAAATTGGTGGAAAATGGCTTTCACAAGAATAGGATTATCGCCACTCTTGCATAGTATTTGATGAAAGCCCTCAAGTGATACAGCGTTGTGGCAACACTATGAGCGTTCCATTGGTTGTTGTTAATTTCAAGACTTATGCTTCAGCAAGTGGCTCCCAAGCCAATGTTCTTGCCTCAGCAATGGCAAGACAGATTTCACAATCTTATCGAATCGTTGCAGTTGTTTCAGCATTTGATCTGGATTCTGTGACAAACGAAAACCCCGACTTAGAGGTTTGGTCACAGCACCTTGATTGTGCAGGAAATGGTAGTTTTACAGGATGGCTTGAAGCGGGTAATGCGATTGAGAGAGGTGCAGTAGGGGCAATCATCAATCATGCAGAACACAAGGTCTCACTATCTCATGTTGAAGAGTTGATGAAGATTCTTCCAGATAATTTTCCAATTTGTGCCTGTGCTGCCGATGTTGAAGAAGCAAAAGCTCTTGCGGCATTAGGTCCAACCTTTATCGCAGTCGAACCACCAGAATTGATTGGTGGAGATATATCTGTAACATCTGCAGACCCATCTATTGTTTCCGACACAGTTGCAGCAGTGAAGTCAGTAAATCCGAATGTTAGAATTTTATGTGGTGCTGGTGTAAAGAACGGAGAAGATGTTGCTATGGCGATTAAACTAGGTGCAGAAGGAGTGCTTCTGGCTAGTGGAGTTACTAAAGCAAATGACATTGATTCAGTTCTAGCGGATTTAGTAAGCAACTTTTGAATTTATTCTTTAGATAATTCAGCCAGCTCCAATGCACTTTGTTGCATTATTCCTGAACTTAGGTTACTGCCACCTGGGCATGACTCTCTCAATGCACATTTGCGACACGTGGATGACTTTTTGGCCAAGGGTATTTGGTTAAATGAGTTATTCTTTCCCAGTTTTGATAACATCATTTGCATCTGTTTGATGTCGGACTCAATTAGATAATTAGATTGCGTAAGTTTTTGCTTACTTGATGATATGCGTTGCTGATTCCAAAAACCATTGCGCCATGCTATTACCCTAATGGTGTATTTATTTGCCAAAATGGGGAAATTTCTTTTCCTTCTTATCCATGAAACCATTGCCATCGCTTCTAATTCTCCAAATGATGAATTCTTCTTACCTTGCATATCTATTCTAATCAAATGCCAATGGTTTTGAATTTTTACTGCTATATCCGGGCAACAATAGAGGTCTACTCCATTGACCGAACCCCGTTCTATTCTTTCAAAAACTATCCATTGTTTGTGGAATCTACTAACAAGAGATTGGATAAAGTCGTTATTCCAGAGCGTAGTAATCCTTTTCATTGAATTCTTAACCAAATATTCAATATCGAGATCATCAAGTTTTAGATTCTCATCAATTGCCTTTTTAGTGCCGACGACTTCATGAATTGACAAAATCTTTTGTTGTTGAGTTATTTTTTGATTTAGATTTTCTCTTATCTTTCTTTCAGTAAATAATGGCGACCATTCAATATTCATCTGAAGGTCTTCCAGTCGCTCAAAAATAGTCTGTTTACAAGAGCGTAACATCAAATCCCAATGTGAGCGAATATCGCTCATAGAGTGCCATTGCTGCGATTTAGATCGATTCCAATTTGCTTGATTAAGTCCATATCTAATTACCCACCAACGTGGGCATGCAAGAAATAATTCCCTTCTGCTCTTGCTCCACACTTTGTGATATTCCATAATCGGTATGCTGTGTAGTCAACCTGTATAAGACTAGTTCGTTCAAAACAAACCAAAACGATTGGCAGCAATAATTGAGTTGGCAAGTGCCCATAGAGATACAGGTACAACACACCATCCAACAAATTCAGCAAATACCTCTGAACCGAACTTACCAAATAAACGTGAGAATGGACCGCCTATTGCTGCAATCCAGCGTAAACACAAAACAGTCAATCCACCCATTAATATGATTCCTAATAAGAACCCTAATCCATAGGCGATGCCAAAGCCACCACTCAAGATACTAGCGCCTACACCTTGCTGAATGAGAGAAGGGAAAGCTAACCATCCAAACCATCCGAGCCATGCACCAATTAGTACATCTCGCTCCATATCCTCAAGTTCTCTCCAGTTAGAGAAACCTTCGGGCATAAATCGATGAATTTGTTTTGCAATTATTTTTACTTCGTAAGGACTACCATTCTTTGCGGCGAAGTAACTCATTTCAAACATCCAAATAAACATCAAAATATTGAGGTAGAAGTTTATATTACTAGAGATCGGTAAAATAGTTACAATTAGCGGGATTAGGTTGATTGTCAACATAGCAGCAGCACTTGAAGCAATTGTGCTGAGCCACAATAGGCCCGGGGCAATTGCTTCTTCCGGAGGTTCCCAATTCGACCTAGGGAGTGCAAGTAGAAGTAGGAATAAACATGGACCAAAGAGAAGAGAGAAATAAGTCGCAATTCCATGAGAGCCACCATTGTCGATGGTGTCTATAGCATCTGTATATTCCTTTGAGCCAGCAGATGATGCTGTTGCATAGGCAATGTGCATTGATGGGTCAATAACGAATACTGCATCAGCCACACCTGAAGGGAAACTGGAAGTCAACAAGTTATCTTCATCATACAATATCGGCCATGATGCATTCAATTGATTTTCATAAAATGTCACATCGCGCATCGTTGCATCAGGGCCAGCAACAATTTGAACGATAGAAATTCGTTCTGGCATTTTTCCTAATGTGTAATTAAATTCAGCAGCTTGGTCTTGAGCGTTAACAGAACCAGGTAGTATTACGCCAACAATGACTGCATCCTTGCCTTCCATTAACTGTGAGATTGAATATTCCTCACCTGCAGTATTTTGCAATGTTCGGTCAACTATTCTAGAATCCTGTTGAATATTTTCAGCACCGAGATCAATTTGGTCAAATGCTGTTGGAATGAATAGTAATGTCAAAACAAACATTGCACCCAATATTGGAGGGGGAAGTACAATTCCACTACGGAATAGGAAGGCGAAATAACCAATGAAAGAAAGGAAAGTTGTCATTGAAAGCCATATTGCAGCGCTTGCATAACCTTCATCCGGTTTCACAATTTCAAAACGAATAATTCCATATGCATGACAATCCTCATTAGGATCTCCACCAATTAAATTAACACAAATTTGGACATTTGAATCACCATTTGGAACTCTTTCAGAAGCAGCCCAAACCCAAACAGTACGGTTTTCTCCCAAATCTCTTTTCATCATAACATTTGTTGAAGATGTTTCTACTAATAGGTCAGCATCATTGACATACTTTTCATCCGATGCCAAAGGTCCCCAAATTTCCCAGCCGACTTCAGATACATCGAATTCACCCCATGCTAAAGTCGGTTCAAATTCAATATGTGCTCTATTTTGTTGGTCAGCATAAACAGATGCTGTAGGCTCATTCAGTGTGCCAAACATCTCAATTCCACCACTATTCTGCTCGAATCCTCCCCAATGAACGGTCGCTCTGGTTCCAGCACATTTATGTTCAATTTGTAGATCTAATGTGAATACATCTCCCTTTGACATATTGAGGATTATGTTTTTGATTTCACCCTCAAATGGCATTGCCGAATTTTGTGTAGTTTTATCAACAACGTGGTTTACTGATGATTCATAGACTATATTTCCGCCAGTGCTAACAGTGTAATACAATGTGGTTGAAGAATCCGCTATTGTTTGTCTTGTACAAGAAGTTGCAGTTCCTGGTCCAATTGTAACAGAAAAATATACCTGCATGGTAATGTTGCTATTAATTGGATTTTGAAGAGGCTCACTATCAATATTGAAAATGGTAACTGGTCCACCGTTTGGTGAACCAAAATTAGATGTAAAACTACCAACAGCAGCATCTGGGCGCGCTCTTTGCAGAATTGCATCACCTGCATTTAATCCTTCAACGAATAGATGTTCTTCTTGGTCTATTGTCCATTCAACGAACCCAGGCTCATATTTCACATCTTTTTGTATTTCAATTGCGCTTGCAAGACTAACAGTACTCACCAATGCGAGTAGTAGTAAGGCCACAATCTGCTTGCGCATGACTCATGGCAACTGTCATGGGTTCAAGAAGCCGATGCCTCAAGATTGTCAAAATCGGTCCTTAATCGAATATTTTGAATTAAGACCCCTAAAGGGGTCTCGCAAAATTTTATTCAAATGGAACGTATTCTAGGAATGTTGCCATAGCGATCATTCCAAATGAAATTGCTAATGCATTAACAGAGCCTTTGGTGAGGTAGCCTCTATTTTCAAGCACTGCCCCTAATAAGCTGTCAACCTGACATCCAATGAAACCAATAATGGCGATTACTATCGAAGCAGAGATACCCCAAACAAGACTGTCTGATAAAGAATCAATATTGACAATAAACCAAGCACAAAAAGTCAAAATCGAGATAATAAGTGAACCCAATGCAGCAGCCTTTTGCCCACTCGGAGAGTATCCACCATTGATTCCTTGCTGACATGGTTGCAAGGTTGTAATAAGTTTGACATTGCTATCCAGAGATCCTATTTCGCTAGCAAATGTATCGGATGCGGCAACTGCTACAGCAGCACTGAATAGCCATAAACCATTACTCCAATCCTCCAGGATAAAGGCGTAAACAGCAACTAATCCAGGCATTCCACCATTTGCAATTACATTGCCCCAACTGCGATGTCCATCAGAAGATTCACTCAAACCTAAGGCCATCTTTTCTTCAAATCTCCACTTTGTTGCTTTGTGACTTGACAATAAAAATCCAAGGAGAATTAACAACCAGCTCCAATGGCCCATGCCTCCGACAACAAATCCAAGAAGAGCTGCCGATAAGATTCCTGCTTTATCAAGGATATTGGCTCTAGTTGAAACGATTATCAAACCGAGAATAACGATTGACGTGACCGCTAAATTACCTTGGTTGAAACCCCCTTGTAAGACATCCATGGGCATCCCTCAAACTCTTCGGGTGAATTAATCATTGAAAGGTGCTTTGCTTTAATTATAGGGTGATATGGCCAATTTTACAGTGTATGACCGTTTCCATAATCTAAAATATCTTCTTTGTAAGTTTTTGCAAATAAAGAAGGTAGGATGCGCAAAGAACAATACCATAGCATGAATATTAGGATTACCAACCATCCTAACATGGCTAGAATATATGTGATTGGATGTGAATTTTCAAAGATATAACTAATAATGAATAAACTACCATTCCAAAACGAATGGCCGCTGATTGCTAGAGCAATACAAAATAGGGGGGATTTAGGTAAACTCCAACCAGAACCAACATGCCTCATCCACCAATTTGGTAAATCTGCAGTTACAGCCTTGCTCTGATTTGAATACGAAACAACTTGGCGTGTATCTTCATCATAGAGAACCCATGAAGTATCCCTGTTTTCAGCGGGAAAACCTCTCTTTCTTTGCAAGTAATAGCCAATACCATAGCCACTAATTCCAGTCCACATAGCATGCCCAGGAACGGAACCGATACCGCGAATAATCGAAGTAAATGCAAACACAAAACCATCACCTCCAGTTAATGAAGACATAATATACATCAGATTTTCAATTAATGCAAAGCCTAGGCCAACAGTTGTACCGACATAGAAACCTTTCTTTGCAGAATCAATATATGAATATAATAGCAATACTGCTAATGCTTTTGATAATTCTTCACCAAATGGAGCAGAGATAGCAAGTCCGAGAAATTCTCCAAGAGCGCTACCCATCGGATCATCAACTCCTAGTAAATTTATAGAAATTGGGAATAATGTACTATTTATGACAATAGCGGGTAATGCCGAAAGCATACCAGCGATTAACATCGCCTCGCCCTCTCTTCTGGTCAATCTAAATCCAAAAAACCTCGTCGATGCAGACCACCAAGCAAATACTGGAGTTGAGAATCCAATTATCCAAGCCGGTATTACTATAATTAAAACTAATAACAAAAATATTAAAATATTGTCCATGAATATAGCGGAGATAATTAATGAAATGGTAGCGATAACAACTCCACCGAAAAACAATGCCCACAAGTGGCTAGACTTTGGCATTTCAAGAGGGGTAGAGTCCTTTACGATATGATGTTTAATCGTCGTCGGCATTGGTGAAACCACGACCGTATTTTGGTCAACAACGTGTTGAGTAAAACCTTCTATAGCAGGTGATGCTTTTACTAGTTGCAATAATTTAGGTCTTCTAATATAAATTAAGATGAGTAATAATGGTGTCAGGCAAATTGCTGAACCAAGAGCCATTAGTGAATCGGTTGGACCAATAATTCCATTAAAATTTGAATCTAATATTGAGATGAATAATGTGGCAGTAAATTCGGTAATTAACCAAAGTAGCAAGACTAATCCAAGCATACTGCGAACAGTCTTCCATGGTGATGATGGATGCCAAAGTGCAAAACTCGCAGGAGTTGGGCTAAGAGGGATACCCGCGCCTTGCATACCCGTGGATTAAATCAGAAGGCTATCAATGATTTGTAAGAATTGAGAAATTGAGGTCCGCTCAGTTCGCCCATCACTCGTCACTGAATAAACAGCAGTCGGCATAAGCACTCATCATTGCGGGGAATGGAACCACTAGTTCCTCTTTCATCAAGTCTTTGATTCAATTCATTGCTGTGAATGGAAACCATAAGTCCAATCGTGAGGTGGTGCGAATGTTTCCTTGATGGAACGAGGAGAAACCCATCTTAACAGATTGAGTGGTGAGCCAGCCTTGTCATTTGTACCGCTCCCTCTTGCACCACCGAATGGTTGTTGACCAACAACTGCACCAGTTGGCTTATCGTTGATGTAGAAATTACCTGCACTATATCTTAGAGCTTTCATAGCAGATACAATGTGTCTGCGGTCTTTAGCGAATATCGAGCCAGTTAATGCAAATTCAGATGTTTCATCACAGGTCTTGAGTATTGCTTCAAACTCTTCATCAGGATATACATAAACAGATAATACAGGTCCAAATATTTCTTCACTCATGGATTCATATTTTGCATCTGAACAAACGATAGTAGTTGGTTCAATGAAATATCCAGTAGAACCATCATAGCCTCCACCTGTTACGATTTCACAGCCTGAATCTGCTTTTGCACGGTCAATATAACCAGTGATATTGTCAAAGGATTTCTTATCGATTACAGCTGACATAAAGTTGGTGAAATCTCTTGGATCACCAACGGTAATTTTTGCAACTTCTGCACAGTAGTCATCTTTGATAGCATTCCAAACTGATGTAGGGATATATGCTCTTGATGCTGCAGAACATTTCTGTCCTTGGAACTCAAAGGA
>JAACCR010000082.1 GCA_009937205.1 Methanobacteriota archaeon
AATTCTGTATTGGTGCCGAGCATTGGAAATGGATGGAATCGGAGAGAAATTAGTTGAGCAATTATTGGAAGAGAAGTTGATTGTAAATATCCCCGACCTCTACCGCCTAAAACAAACCGAGATATAAAATCTCGAACGGATGGGTGAAAAATCAGCAGTAAATGTTCTCAGTGAATTATCCAAAACTAAGAAAATGCCTCTAGGGAAATTTTTACACGCGCTTGGTATTGCAAAAATCGGCCCTGAGTTAGCAATATTAGTAGCCCAATTTGCAACATCATTTGATAATTTAATGCAGTGGGTTGCTGATGCAGAGGAGCAACAAGAGCAGGAAAACGAGGCATTAAGCGACCTTGTTGAAATAGATGGAATTGGAATGATAGTAGCTAGGCAAGTAAGAGATGGCCTTGCTTCAAGAAGAGAAATATTACTTGATTTAGCATCCTTGATAGAGGTGGAAGATCAGCCAAAAGCGATAGACAGTGGCAACCTATCCGGCAAAACATTCTGCTTAACAGGTTCATTGACCCGTCCGAGAAAAGAAGTTCAATTATCAATAAAAAATGCTGGAGGAAAAGTTGTTGGCAGTGTTTCAGCCAAGTTAGATGTCTTGGTGGCTGGGGAAAAGGCAGGCACAAAATTAGCTAAAGCTGAATCTTTACAAGTCTTGATCTGGAGTGAAGAGGAATTATTTTCGCAAATAGATTCATCGACTACAGAGCAACCGAAACCTCCTCAAATAGAAGAAAAAAGTGATAGCCAGAAGTCATTATTTGAATTCTAAATCAAACAATTACTGTAAATGAAAGCCGAAGTATGAAATGCAGATGCTGTAAAGCGTTGCCATGGGTCGCTTTAGTACGCTAGCGTTGGCGGTGTTGCTGCTGCTGGTTGTATCAGCCCCCGCCATAGACGGCCACCCTACTGGTAAATTCAATACATCAGATGGTTGCGGTTGCCATATTACCTCTCCAGTAAACGCCCAATTATCTGGTTACCCTAGTACTTATGCGGCCGGAGAGCAATATGTTTTGGCTATCGGTATGAGCATTTCAGCCCCTGCAGGTGGTTTTTCTTTAGATATTGACAAAGGCACCCTTTCAAATCCTAGCACCGATGCTCAAGTAGATTCTCTTCAACTATCAGCAACACACTCCTCATCTGACAGTACATCATGGACTGTTAGTTGGACAGCACCGAGTTCTGGAAGCGGCATGGTGACCTTCTCTCTTGCAGTTCTTGCAGCCGATGGAAACATCGATGCGGGGGGCGATTCATCAGGGTTATTTTCTGTTCAGATTGCCGAAGCAAGCCCAAACACTGCTCCACAAGTTTCACTCTCATTGCCACAGAGTGTAGATTCATCCACTGATTTAGTTGCTAATATTTCTTCTTCAGATGCTGATGACGACCCAGTTACTCTCAACATCCAGTGGCTACGAAATGGATTCAGAGAAGGCTCACTTGACAATTTACAGACAGTACCTGCAATTATGCTTGGACCAGGTCAAGTTTGGACTTGCAAAGTGATTGGCAATGATGGTATTGAAAACAGTCAAGAGGTAATAGCTTCTACAACGATAAGCAATAGTCCTCCAACCGCATTGATCAACATCGTCACCAATCCTGTATGGATTGGAGAAACCATAACAGTAACTTCTCAGATGTCCAGTGATAGTGATGGTGAAGTAGTCAACTCAATTTGGTCATGGATAGATAGTAGTGGGAATTCAGGTTCAGCTTACTCAATGCAATCATTCACCTTCACTGCATATTCTCAAGTTACATTGACTTTACAAGTAGTAGATGATTTGGGTGGAATTGGATTAGCGACTAAAACAATTGAAGTTGTAAACGGGCCACATGTCAGCGATATAACTTCAATTCAGAACGGACAACAAGTTGAGTTATCATGGCAATGGGACGGGCCACAAAGCCAATTCTCAGTAATCCGTAATGGCAATGTCATCGCTACAACCAATCAAACAAGTTTCACCGACACACCAATATTTTCAGGCGACACCTCATATTCTATTCAACCAATAGTCGATGGAAGGCACTTGGATGCAGGTAGCGAATCATCTCCCATTACAGTAGAATCCGCCTGTGAAGAAATACAAAGTACTAACGATTTTGCAGGAATGATTCTTGGATTTATAATGCTTATTTTAAGTCTTATTACAGTTGCTATGGGATATCTAAACAGGGGTGAATAAATGAGTTTAATGCGAATAAAAGCTACACTAGTCCTCTGCCTATTATTGCTCTCTACCAACCTAGGAGCGGCTGAACCTGGTGGTGTTGGTGATGGAATTTATGACATGCAATGCGGTGGCGCCTGTCATGGAGATTCGGATCAAAATGCAACCTCATCCGCATCACTAATGCTTGCAACAGAATCGAATATCTATGCAGGTCAAGCAACAACTTTCACGCTTCAAGTTGACCAATTGACAACTTCAATTTATGTTCCAATTGGCTTATTCCTATTGAGTGATACAACAGGTTATCGCGACACTCCACAAGATATCGGTTGGCAAATATTGTCTGATTCTAATGGTGCTGTCAACAATTATATCGAAGTAACAGGATTTACCAATGGAGATACAACTGAGTGGGTATTAAGAGCTCCTGAAGTTGGTAATTACACATTTTTCGCATCAATTCAACATGGTGGTAATGGCGCCCCACACTTCGGTATAAGTCAGGCTTACAATGTCGAAGTTCTACCAATTCCAGATAATTTACCACGACTATCTACTGACTTCATACCGGTTGTTTCACGTGAAGTAGGGCAACCAAGCAATTTCCAATTATTGGTTGTTGATACAGATACTGTTGCTGTTGAATGGAGAATTGATGGCGGCATTGCTAATCAAGCAAACGTGACTGGCGATTCTGTTAATGGTTTCATGGTTGAGTTGCCAACAGCCAACCAACCTTCCACGATGCAATGGCGGGCTATTTTAGACGGTGAAGGTCCACAGCAAACTACACCTTGGTTCACTTTAGTTAGCAATGAACAAGGCTTCAGTATTGATACAACAGCAGTCTATCTACAAGCAATAAGTGTGCTACTATTTTTTGCAGGATTAACAGTATTACTTCAAACTAGAAATAAAACAACTTCCAATAACAAAGCAGAAAAAACACTTAGCGAAATTCAACCACCGCTCCAAGGAGGTGTGTTGTGATGGTTTCAGCAGGAACCTTCCACGTAGTTACTACAGAATTAGTAGTAGGAACATTTGCATTAGCAGGACTCTGCTTTGGCCTCAAACTATTGTATAGTTTCAAAATCCTATCAAATGATAAAGCAAACGACGCACTTGATAGTATTGCGCACGGAGCATTATTATTCGGATTACTTAGTTTACCATTTGCAATTTTATCTGGAATAAATTCAGCTGGAGCTAATGACGGCGGATTCATTAGTGCAATTTTAGTCAACAAATTATGGCTTTCCTTTGCCGGTTTTGGGCTTGCGATTGGAGTTCTTATTAGCAGATGGAAGGTTGGTAGTAGCATTTGGGATGAATCAAAAACATCATTGATCCAATCCATTTTCGGAATGGCTGCTTGTGGTGCAATTTTACTAACTGCAAGTGCAGGTGGTAAATTCGCTAGGGGAGAATCACTATTGGATATGCTTCATTTACCATATGATTTG
>JAACCR010000083.1 GCA_009937205.1 Methanobacteriota archaeon
AATTTCTAGTTTCCTTTCCAATTCAATTAGAGCCAGACGTTCAGCCTGTTCTTTTTCTATTGCAGCAAGTCGTGCAGCTTCAATTTCCAGTTTCCTTTCCAATTCAATTTGAGCCAGACGTTCAGCCTCTTCCTTTTCTTTTTTGAGATTTAATAGTTTTTTATCATGCGCAATAGCAGCATTCTTTTTTTCATGTTCAGTTCTTTTCCGAGTTTTCTCAATGATATCATCATCAACTTGTCTACTTGCTTGTCTTATTTCTTGCTTTTTCTCCTTTAGTTCTGTAGGCATTCTGTTGAAAATTTTTGGCTTATGACCCTTAATGGCTCTTGACCTATCATTTTTTGTCGCCTCCAGTTCAATTCCAAATTCAAAATTGGTAGCATTGATATTTATGAGATTTGTTTCATTTTTTCTAGGGATGTTACAGATATTATTGGTCTCTGTGTTAAATGTATTAGATGGTTCAGAAAGCAAAGTGATGTCAGCATTAGTTTGCTTATTGCTTATCAGTTTAGCCTTACTGTCTTTTTCGGCTTTTTCAGAAATTCCAGTGAGTCCATTGAGAGGTAAAACATTATCTTTTTGAAGTTCCTGACGCTTGTTTCTTTTCCGTTCACTTTTCTTGCCGCGTGTAATGGTTGGATTACGCCGACGGCTCGGAGCGCTCATAGACACCCATTATCTCTACACTATTTGATAATAAGCCAATCATTTGTCACTCATAAGTTGAGGGATAGATAATTGAGGTATTGCAAAGTGGGCGGGATATGCGTGCAATGGCTTTGCTACTCAGCACCCTGATGATTTCGTTCACATTAGCTGGATGTTTGCAGGATGATGCCCTCATTGCTCCACCTGCTGAAGAGCCGGAAGGGGATGGTAGGATTTTCGTAACAGGTCCGGATGGAATGCCTGTTGATGAAACACCATTAAACCTTAATTTCACATTCAGTGACGTAGGTGAAACAGGAAAGGAACCGAGTATAGGCATTACATCAAGTGGGTGTATGTTCTTCATTGCCATGGAAAAGCCGATGCGCTCATGTGACCACGGTGAAAGTTGGACTAATGTCGCCGATATTACTCAGGCACCATTCACTAGCGATCCATATGGATGGGTCGACCCAGTTACAGATCGTGTTTTCAATATTCATATGATGGGATTAGAGTCCACTTGGATTGGATGGTCGGATAACGATGGAGAATCTTGGTGAGGTAATCCTCACGATTCAGGAACAACTCCACTAAACGATCACATCAAATTAGCAACAGGACCTTGGGTTGACGAAGGTTATGGTATCATTGGACAACTAAATCCAACATACGAGACCGCTGTCTATTTTTGTTTTAACAAACTTGTAGGGATTTCCTGCTTCACTAGTTTTGATGGTGGAGCAACATTTGAAGTTGGAGGAAATATAGTTGGTCTTGCATCTACCAATGGTGGATTGCATGGAGCGATTACAACTGCACCCGATGGTACAGTTTATGTCACACCCCGAGTAGAAACTCCAACACTGATTTTCTCTAAAGACAACGGAGTAACTTGGGACGAAAGAGAAATGGGGACTGATGTCGGCACACCTAATCCTCGTAAAAACTCTGAAGTTGCAACAGATAGTGAATCCAATGCATATCATATTTGGACAGGAAATGACCAAGGAATCTACATGTCCAGAAGTATTGATTCGGGAGAATCATGGGATTCTGAAAGTATTCGAGTTAGCCCAATAGAAGTTATTTCGACGGCTTTTCCACAAACGGATGCAGGAGACCCTGGAAGAATCGCGGTAACTTATCTAGGAAGTGAAAATGGTTCATTATTAGATTCAGCAGATATTGATGGAAACAATTGGTCTGGTAATGGGCATACTGCTCCTGCTGCCGTTCACTATCACCTCTACGTAACATACAGTCTAAATGCACTAGATGAGACTCCAACTTTCCATACTCAAAGAATCTCTGATGACCCAGTACAAATTGGTTCTATGTGTCTTAACAGTGGAGATTGCCGTACTGATGAAGGAGGGTCTAATCGTAATCTATTGGATTTCAATGACCTAACCATTGACCTAGAGGGACGAGTTTACATCGCATTTGCTGATGGTTGTATTGATGCCTGTGCAACAAGTTCGGACCCTCAACCTGCAGATTCTAGAGCAGGGAGAGGTTCTGTTTACTTCTTGAATACGGGCCCGAGTCTATACTTGAGCAATGGTGAATTGAGTGGTTTTACTTCTGAGCCGGTTTCTCTTGAGGATAAACCTGTAACACTGCTAGCAGAACAGAGCAGAGTGAATGAACGCAAAGTTGAGATGGAATAAGAGATTGAAATCAATATCTTGTAGTATTTCCACTAGCCTTGTCGGTTATTGTTCTCCAGATTCTCTTTAGTGGGTCATAATAACGGTCAACAACTCTTTCTTTTAGAGGAATTATAGCATTGTCTGTAATGTTGATCCCCGCTGGACAAACATCTGTACAACATTTTGTAATGTTACAGTAAGAAATACCAAATTCATCCTTAATCTCTGGAACACGATCTTCTTGGTCCATTGGATGCATCTCAAAGTTAGCCAGGCGAACCATTGTTCTCGGACCTCCAAAGACATCGAATTTTTTGTATTCTCTGAGTACGTGACAGGTGTCTTGGCAGATATAACATTCAATACACATTCTAAATTCTTGAGCACGCTTTGCTTCAAATTGACTGAATTTCCAATCAGGTTCTTCTGGTCCTTTGATAGGAGCGACCGCTTTAGCCATCTCATAATTCCAAGAAACATCTGTTACAAGATCCTTGACATGTGGGAAGGCTTTCAATGGCCGTACAGTAATGATCTCATCTTCAGGAGTTTCCTCAATGATGTCGCTCATTCTAGTCATGCACATCAATTTTGGTTTACCATTGATTTCAGCACTGCATGAACCACACTTACCCGCTTTACAATTCCAGCGACATGAAAGGTCAGGCTCTTGCTCATGTTGAATACGGTGAATACAATCGAGAAGAACCATGCCTTCATCTAATTCAATTTCATATTCTTCTAATTCGCCTTCACCTTCTTGCCCTCGGAAAACTCTTAATTTTATATCGCTCATAATCAGGCCTCCTTCTTTGAACGGTCAAGTAATTCCTCTAATTCTTCAGGGGGTTGAGATAACTCTTCTTGACGAATTTTAATTTCAGAACCATCCTTCCAAACTACATTTGTTGTGTGGCTCCACATACCAGTATCAGGTTCTGGGAAATCATCACGAGTATGCCCGCCACGGCTTTCAGTACGAGTTAATGCGGCAAGCGTACAGGCAGAAGAAATTTCTACCATATTTTGTAAATCTAAGGCTTGATGCCATCCCGAATTGTAAACCATTGATTTTCCAGAACTTGTATTTTGAATTCTCGTTCTGAAATCATTGAGTTCTGTTAATGCGCTTTTCAACTCGGACTCTGTTCTAATGATGCCAACTTTGGCTTGCATCATATCTCGCAATTCATCATATACCCGGCCTGGGTTTTCTCCATCTTCTCTGTTCAGAGGTTCTAAGTTTTCTTTGACAGCACTTTCTATTTGCTTTGTATCAAGTTTAGGTTGATCAATATCAGTTGAACGCTTTGCAGCATATTCTCCAGCCCTCTTACCAAATACGATTAGGTCTGAAAGTGAGTTCCCACCAAGACGGTTTGCACCATGCAAACCACTCGCAACTTCACCAGCAGCGAATAATCCGCTAATTGTTGATTCTTGTGATTCAGCATCAACTCTAACTCCACCCATTACATAGTGTGCAGTTGGACCAACTTCCATTGGTTCCTTGGTGATGTCAACACCAGCAAGTTCTCTAAATTGGTGATGCATACTCGGTAGTTTAGCAATGATTTCTTCTGCACTACGTTGATTTGCAATGTCTAGATATGCACCGCCGTGAGTTGAACCACGTCCTTCTGCAACCTCTTTGTTAATCGCCTTAGCAACAACGTCTCGAGTAAGTAATTCTGGTGGGCGTCTAACGCTTGCCTTTTCACCAGCAACAACTTGTCGAACCCATTCTGTAGCCTCTTCTTCGGTTTCAGCGTGATCGCCTTTGAACATCTCAGGGACATTGTCAAACATGAATCTCTTTCCTTCAGAATTACGTAAAACGCCACCTTCACCACGAACACCTTCCGTGACCAGTATGCCTCTTACACTCGGTGGCCAAACCATTCCAGTTGGATGGAATTGAACGAATTCCATATCGATTAATTCAGCACCTGCATTTAGAGCCAATGCATGTCCGTCGCCTGTATATTCCCAAGAACCTGAACAAATAGACCAGCATCGAGTAATTCCTCCAGTAGCCAAAACAGTTGATTTCGATGAGTAAGCGTGCATAGCACCATCTACTCTATTGTAAGCAACACAACCAGTACATGTACCATCTTCATCTTGTAGTAAATGACTTACAGTATATTCCATAAAGATGTCAATTCCGGAATGAATTCCCTTTTCCTGTAGAGTTCTAATTATTTCTAAACCAGTTGAATCAGCAACGTGTGCCAAACGTGGGTAAGTATGTCCACCAAAGTTTCGCTGATTGATTAGTCCGGATGGAGTTCTATCAAAGACAGCGCCCCATTGTTCAAGTTCACGAATTCGATCAGCAGACTCTTGAGCATGAATTTGTGCCATACGCCAATTGTTGAGGTATTTTCCACCCTTCATCGTATCTTTGAAATGTACTTTCCAACCATCTCGGTCATCCGCATTTCCTAGGGCAGCAGCAGCTCCACCTTCAGCCATAACAGTGTGTGCCTTGCCCAATAGGGATTTGCAAATGATTGCAGTTTTAGCACCACTACGAGCGGCTTCAATTGCAGCTCTTAGCCCAGCACCACCTGCACCTATGACGATTACATCGTAATCATGTGTCTCGTAATCACTCATTCAAAGACCTCCTAAAAGAACGACATCAGTCCACCAGCCTTCCGTGCAAGCATAGATGTAGAAATCGGAAAACATAACCCAGAATAGAGAATAAATCGCCCACTTGTTGTGGTTCTTGTTTAGTTTTGTACAACTCTTCCAGCAGGCTTCAGCAACCGCACCGCCACCATTGCGGAAACGGTTTCGAATTCCGCCGATTGCGTGGCGGAAGGAATGGCAACCAAGTGTATATCCTCCAAGCATTATTACGTTCAGAAGGAGAACAAGAGTTCCCACCGACACTCCGTAGGAAGTAGCATTACTTCCAGTAACATGGAATTGTGTTGCCAATAATACATCGTATGATAGAACAAAGAGATATGCAACTGCAAGATACATGAAGTAGCGATGAATATTCTGGAATAAAAAGAGTCTACTCTCTCCCTTGTAGTCACCAAATGGTGTACTTACTGCACATGCTGCAGGGCTTACCATAAATGAGCGGTAGTATGCCTTGCGATAATAGTAGCAAGTGCCACGGAAACCCGCAGGAATAATCAATATGAACATTGCAGGACTCATCCACCAAAGGCTCTCAGGAACCCAAGAACCAAGACCATCTTCTCCGGGAACTACCAGCGGAGAAAACAAAGGTGAAAGAACATGGCTACCATTGGACTCAATAGCCATAGTTTGGTTTCCAGCAGATCTTCCGAACTCTTCAAAAATCCAAAAATCCGCTTCCATGAATCCGCGCCATGTAGCATACATGACAGCAATCCCGAGATAGATTGCCATAGCCAGCGGAGACTTCCACCAATCGTCAATACGATCTGTTTTTCCTAATCCTCTTTCCATCGGCAGATGTCTTGCTTCAACCACAATAATTCCCCTATGAGTAGTCCTAGTGACTTAGGCTTTTGATAATATGCTTATGTCCATTAGAACAGAGGTTAACGATTACAAGGTTTTCAACCGAGAGCGGAGTAGTCGACATCAGCCTCAACCAATTCGATTTCTTCAACATCCATTTGAGCCAGTTGTAACTTTCCAGATAATTCATCATTGACCGCATGCCAGTATGAGTATGCTTCGATAACCCAAATTCCAGATTCACGAGTTCCATTACCGCTACCCTTTACACCACCGAAAGGCAAGTGTGCTGCTGCCCCAGTAGTTGAATTATTAATTCCGGTCATTCCAGCCTTAATTCCAGTCTTGAAGCGGTAGGCTTCTAATCTGTCATTGGTGTAAATTGCAGAAGATAGACCGTATGGGCTGGCGTTTGCCAAATGTAATCCGTGCTCGAAATCATTCGCTTTACAGATTGTTATCGCAGGTCCGAAGACCTCTTCATGGAAACATTCCATATCCTCTGTAACATTATCGAAAACGTGCGGCCACATGAAAACTCCTTCAGCAGCATCGCCAAGGAAGTTTTCAGGTTTGTTATCGTTGCTGATTCTACCCTTGCCCCAAATTTGGCGGGCTCCTGATGCATTGCACATATCGACTCCGGTTAGGAAATCCTTAGCATATTTTTCAGATAGCATAGGGCCGTACAATACTCCTTCATGATGAAGGGAATCACCGATTGTAGTGCTCTTTACCTTGGCCATGAATTTTTCCATAAATTCATCGTAAATATCCTTGTGCAGAATCAGATTTCCAAGACTTGTACATCTTTGTCCAGCGGTTCCAAATCCACCCCAATATGCACCTTCAACAGCATTGTCAATATTTGCACTAGGCATTACTAATAGTGGATTCTTACCACCCAATTCAAGAGATGCAGATACTAGATTGCGTCCACATACTTCGCCAATCATCTTTCCAACAGCAGTTGAACCTGTGAATGAGATTTTGTTGACCTTTCCTTCATCTACTGCATCGACTAAATATTGACCAGTGGTTGAACCTTTACCATGAACTAAATTGATAACTCCATCAGGTAATCCGGATTCATGCATAATTCGAGCTAATGCGAATGAAAGTAGGGGTGCATCTTGCGGACTCTTCCAAACACAGGTATTGCCGCACATGATAGCAGGGATCATCTTCCAGAAAGGAACTGCAGCAGGGAAATTGCAAGCATTGATAATTCCACAGACACCCAAAGGCCTTCTGTAGGTGAACAATTCTTTGTCAGG
>JAACCR010000084.1 GCA_009937205.1 Methanobacteriota archaeon
CCATGGCATAACACCAGAATGGCAATAGCAACCTTTGGATTGATCGGAGTTGAATACCTAGATGGTGCAACAGGCGGATTCCTTACAGGAACTGACGACAAGGTCGACGTATCAGGATATGCAGTAGTCCCTGTGACCTGTGACGAAACAGGAACCGTTGAAGGTATTCCAGTTGACATCTGTACAGCATCTGTTGAAGCAACATCACGTTCGATTCAAGCAAAGAACCTGAAAACTTTCACTTTACTAGATGCAACACCGAGCGCTCTACCAATTTTCTTGGGCAGCGATATTACATTGAAGAGTGAGAAACTATCTGGTTTGATTATTGCTGGCGAATCTACAACAACATTCTACTTGGACACTCGTCAAAATACAAATATGACAACAGCTCCAGAAATGTCTGATTTGACTAAGGTTTTCACAATCAAGTCATCATCGATGATAGGTGCTGCATATGCGGATACTATGGAAAGTTCAATTGTTACCAATCAAGACTCGTTCGCGTATTGGACAAACTTTGATCACCCAGTTGATTACCTAACGGTATTGTTCTATATCGGTGCTCTATTATGCGTCGCTAACGGTGTTAAATTAATGCTTACTGAAGAGGAATCTGAGGAAAGCAACGATACCGAAAAGCACGATGAAGAGCCTGTTGAAATTACCGAAGCAGCATCGGAATGAATAGCGAATTAGCCGTTCATCTTCAATAATGCGAGAACTCAACACCTGGTAGCGCATGCGTTACCTTGTGTCCATTGTCGACAACAGTGCCGATAATAGCAGTTCCTTGCATGCGTGAAGATAACCATTCGCAGATTGCTTCAGCGTGTTGAGGGGAAACCGCAAGGATCATTCCTGTACCCATGTTGAATGTTCTATACATCTCTCTTGTTTCAACAGCACCTATTTGTTGTAACCAAGTAAATTCAGGGTGTGGAGTTAGTGGGGATGAAATATGCCATCCTAACGAGTCATGCAGTCGTAATAGATTGGATAAGCCTCCACCTGTAACATGGCAAATTGCTCTGATGTCGCTAAGTGAAAATTGTTCATCTCCTCTTGCACCATTTAGTAGATCTATTACAGGGTCGCAATAGATACGAGTAGGGTTTAGTAAAAGTTCTCCGACACTAATAGGTGCATCCTGCTGTCCTGCAAAGCGCATAATTTCTCGCCCTAACGCATTGGTATCAAACGGGGCATCATCGGTATATGACACTCCACCATGCTCCAATACCTTTCTTACCAGCGAGTAACCATTAGAATGGATTCCGGAAGAAGGTAATCCAATCAATACATCACCTTCTTGCAAATGTTCTCCAGTAATCGCTTCACCTTTTGGCAGCCATCCCAGAGCAGTTCCAGACATATCTAATTCAGTAACGATTCCAGGTAGTGATGCAGTTTCTCCACCAGCGAGAGTTACTCTTGCTAAACGGCAAGCTTCAGCCAAAGACGCTCCTAAAGCAGCATGTGTTTCTGGATCAGGTTTTGGTACTGCAACATAGTCAACAAAAGCGATTGGTTCAGCACCTACGCAGAGTAGGTCATTGACGTTCATAGCCATGCAATCAATGCCAACTCCAGCCCATTGATTTAATGCACTAGCAATTTGTAATTTGCTACCGACACCATCGGTAGCCAAAGCAAGAAGATTATCTCCAAACTCGATTAGTCCTCCGAAACCTCCGGGTAAGTCAACTGGAGCCCCTGGAGTTCCGGCTTTGCGAACCGACTTGCCCAATGCACCGATTAAAGAAGCGACTGCTGAGCCTTCAAGGTCAATATCGACACCTGCGCTAGCATAGTCCATTGGCTCGTCCATAACCATTCCAAAGCAAGGGGTTTGAAGAACCATGCGCTTGATGAATTAATCTAATTTTCTTGATATAATGCTTTTGAAAGTATAGGGAGTGAGGTATCTAAGCGGTAATCAATAGAGGAATGTGTACCAACAAATTCTTGCCATTGATGGTCAATTCCTAGGTCGGTTAGCCGTTCAACCAAACTACGAGAGCCATATTGGATGTGATATTGGTCACGATTACCACAATCGATGTATAACGCACTTAGCCCCTGCAAGTTCTGTGAAGCATTTTCAACTAGCGTTAATGGGTCAAACTGCAACCAATTATTCCAAGACTGCTCATCGATTAGACATTTGTCAAATGATACAGGCAGAGTAATTCCGAGAAGGTTGCCTGAAGTTACTGGTCTAGGATCATAAGATGCTGCTAGTGCACACATCATCAAGGAGTGGAAATCTGCACCGGATAAAGATGCGGCTTGAACAACATTTTCTACATATTTTGCAGCACTTCCATGTGTTGCAATATGAGTAATTGTTTCAGCAAAAGTTGGCTTGTACATTAGGTCAAAACCTACATCTCCAGAATGACAGGCGACAGCAGACCAAACATTGGGTTGTGTCATGGCATTATACAATGCCCCATAGCCACCGGATGATTTGCCGACCAAGGCGAATTTTCCATTGGTAGAATAACGTTTAGAGATTTCCGGTTTCAAACATTGAGATAGCCAACTTGACCACTTACCCATTATTGGAGAATCAACAAATTGATTGCCACCAAGGCTGGTAAAGGTATCAGGGAATACAAGAATAGTTGGTTTCATTTTGCCTTCAGAAATAAGTCTTTCATGGCGCTGTGGCAATGTTTCAGCAAAAGCCTTCCATCCAGCGCGTTGTGGTCCAGAAGATGTAAATGGTGCAAGATAGATGATAACTGGAATCAATTCTCCACTCTCCATTGCCGCTTTCGCTTGATGTGGGATGTGTACTGAAATCTCTCTGAGAGTAGGATCTCCGAGGCGGTTTTGCAGTAATTCTGAATCTACTGAAAACCTCTCCATCCGGCCGCTAAGAGGTGTGAAATTATGTTCCGGCATATCACCTCCGTAGATGAACACACACATGGGCTAATCGGTTGCTGAGTAAATCTAAAATTTCATCATCGGCATTCGTGCAGTGGTAGCAAATTCCCACTGCTATTGTTTACCTGTTGCCCGCTTTCTATTTGCAGTGGAAACCAAGGGGTGTAGATTCTCAGCATGAATCATCATAAACTGTTGACTTCACATGCGATTAGTCGGGTAGTACAATCTATCGTAAATGGTGTTCAAAATGTTACAAGAATTTGACTTACCAGCGCGTTGGACTTCCCTCATTCAAGACTACTTCTCGGAAGCAGTTCACAATTTGGCACAGACATGGCCAGATGAACAATCGTTGGAGGTCTCATACCGTATAATAGAAGGATTCGATACGGAATTTGCCAATGACATTGTCAAAAACCCCGATCTCCATTTCCATGCAGCAAATCAAGCACTTCGCCAATTCTTAATCGATGCAGGCGGAGCAGCAATGTATCCCTTTGTCCGTATAATCCATCTTCCGAGTGACCAAGTTCGAACTGTGTCACAATTACGAGCTGATGATATTGGCCAAATGTTAGCACTTGATTCAGTAGTAACAAAAATCTCAGGCGTTAGACCGCGTATTTACTCTGCAGTGTTTGAGTGTGTGGCGTGTCAGCATTCTATGGTCATCAATCAACCAAATGAACAGGAATTGATAGAACCAATTGAATGTGAACAAATTACAGGTGGTTGCGGAAGAGCAAAACGCCTAACTCGCTTTGTCTTGAATCATAAAGAATCAATATTGATTAATTCTCAATTTATTGAATTACAAGAATTACCTGAACAGATGAAGGGTGGGATTCAACCAGAAAGAATAGTCTGTATAGGTGAACATGACCTTGCAGGAAAGTTGAATCCTGGTGACCGAGTAAAAGCAAACGGAGTTCTCTTCATACGCTCTCAGAGGAAAGGTGGAAAAGATACCCCTGTGTTTGACATATTTTTACGAATTCAATCATTGGAAAGGCAAAACATTCCACTAGAAGAGATTTCTATTACCGCAGATGAAGAGTTGGAGATCAAAGAACTAGCAAGACGCCCAGACATATACAAACTCTTCACCAACAGTATCGCTCCCTCAATTTTCGGAATGGATGAAATAAAGGGATCTTTAATGTTACAATTATTTGGTGGAGTCGCTAGATTAAATGAAGATGGTACAAGAAACCGCGGAGATATTCACATTCTGCTAATGGGTGACCCCGGGGTTGCTAAATCTCAATTACTCAATTACATGTCAAAACTTTCTCCAAGAGGGCGTTTCACTTCAGGACAATCTGCATCCGCTGCAGGTTTAACAGCCGCTGCGGTCCAAGACCCATCGGCTGATGGAAGATGGACATTAGAGGCCGGCGCATTGGTTCTGGCAGACTTGGGTCTTGCAGCAATCGACTAATTCGACAAGATGAATGAGGGCGATAGGTCGAGTATGCACGAAGCGATGGAACAACAAAGAATCTCTATTTCAAAGGCAGGAATAAATGCAAGTTTACGAACTAGATGTGCGATTTTGGCAGCGGCAAATCCAAAGAAAGGTAAGTTTGAACCGGTTTCAGAGATTCCTTTTACATCGCAAATCAATTTGACTCCACCTTTGGTTTCTCGTTTTGATGTAATTTGGTTGTTAACCGATGATGCAGACGAAAATAAAGACGCTAAAATTGCTAATCACATCATCAAAAATAGATTACGTGGTGTCAGTGAATTGTTAGTCAATGAAGGAAGTGCATCAGACCCGTCTAAATCATCAGCAGAATTGAAAATATCATCAGATGATGCAGAGACATTGCCAAGAGATTTAATCCGCAAATACATCGCCCATGCCAAGAGAACAGTCCATCCTAATTTAACAACTGAAGCGAGAGACCTAATCGTCAAGTTTTACATCGAAACCAGGAAAAAAGGCGGCACTTCAAGCGATAGCGTTTCGATCACTGCTCGTTCACTTGAAGCGTTAGCAAGATTGGCAGAGGCAAGTGCAAGAATCCGCCTATCTCCTGATGCAACAGTAGAGGATGCCGAAAGAGCGATTACCCTCACTAGCTTATGGCGATATGCATTAATGGGTGAAAATTATGATGAGACCTCAACGTATGCTGGAAAGAAAGGTTCGGTTCGTAACAAGGAGAGGACGATTCGAGATATTGTTTCAAGACTACAGAATGATGGCGATGGAATCGCAAATTCATTAGATGTGTTTAATGAAGCAGAAAAAGTAGGAATTGATAGAAATAATGCAGAAACCATAATTGAAAAATTGGTTCTAAGTGGCACATTGATGCGCCCATCACTTGTGGACGGAACATTGTCAATAGTTTGAGTTATTCAGGTAATATCAATCGCTTGACTGATGAAGGGTGAGTGCATGGGCTTTGTTATGGGGGAGACTTTCACAGAGCAGCCAGTTGGCGAAATTGCTGATGCTGATGCTTTGAACCCAGAGATTTTGGGCTTCATGTGTGGTATAGAGGTCCATCAACAATTGGCAACCGGAAAACTTCATTCACGTCAAAAAGGCGAACTATATGATGTTACAATAGACACAGTTCCTGAAGACTGGCCGCGCTATAATCGCAGACTTAGAGCAGGTAAGGGGGAAGGCGGAAAAATAGATGTCGCAGCACGATTTGAGTCCCTCAGAAACCGTTCATTTACCTATGTTCAATCACCTAATGCTGGCTTGATAGAATTGGATGAGCAACCTCCTTTACCACATGACCAAGATGCAATAGAGATCTCATTAACAGTCTCAGCATTACTTCAGGCAAAGCCAGTATCGCTAATCCAAACCATGCGCAAGACTGTGGTTGACGGCTCCAATACAAGTGGGTTCCAACGAACTTCTCTGATTTCAACCGATGGAGTACTATCTACTGAAACAGGCCCAGTAGGAATTGATTTACTATGTCTTGAAGAAGATTCAGCACGTAAGTTAGAAACTGAAATGACTACTGAGGGTGAGAATGTAATTTACAATCTCGATCGTCTTGGACTACCCTTAATCGAGATCGCAACAGCTCCAGATATCACTTCACCACAACATGCAAAGGAAACTGCAATTGCTTTGGGAAGAGTGTTACGTCAAACAAGAAGAGTTCGCCGCGGATTGGGTTCAATCCGTCAAGACCTCAATGTTTCATTGATGTGTGGTGATAGAGTTGAAATCAAAGGCTGCCAGGATTTATCTTGGATTCCAAGAATAATTAGTCTTGAAATGGCAAGGCAATTACACTTTTATCGCCTTACAAATGAATTAAGGAGTTCAATGAATCTACCATTACTAACTCCTGATAGGAGGACTACAGATTTAGTAATAGAATCTCAAGTATCAGCAGCAGTTGCACAATTATTGCCATTAGATTTACATGATGTTACAAATTGCTTTACACAATGTACCTCAAAAATGGTCGTCAATGGTTTATCTAATGGCAGTGTAATGATGGCATTACCACTTGCAAAACTCGCCGGAAAGATAGGGACAAAACAAATGGATAATGGTGGTTCTCAACTACCCCGTCTCGGCCGTGAACTTGCTGGTGCGGCAAAGCAAGCAGGTGTCAAAGGCGTATTCCATTCGGATGAGTTGCCAGCCTATGGAGTCGAGGCAGAACAAGTAGAACAAGTTCGTAGTGAGTTGAAACTTGCAGATTCAGATGCGTTCATCCTGTGTTTAGCACCTCGTTGGCAAGCAGAATTAGCACTTGAAAGCGTCCTTCATAGGGCACGTTTAGCGTGGCACCGGATTCCACAAGAAGTACGTAATGTCCAAATCAAAAAGGGGGCTCCTGAAGATGGTACAACCTCTCCGATGAGACCACTTCCAGGTGGTGCTAGAATGTACCCAGAAACAGATATTCCGTCCTTCTCTCTATCTAACGAAGAGTGGCACAATATTATTGAAAATTTACCGATGAGTGATGATGAACGGAATATCAGAATGCAACAGTTTGAGATTTCACAAGACCAATCTAAACAAATAATTGCAAGGCAATTGGATGATATTTTCGTGGACAATATTAGTGATTTACCACACAAGGGGCTAGCAACATTGATTTTGGAAAATGATACTGCAAATCCTCAGTTATTGGCTAATGTACTACGGGCAAAGGAAGCAGGACATCTTTCACGCGAATCTATGAACGAGATTGTTACAACATTCGTAGGTTCAAATCCGACACTTGAAGAGATTGCCGAATACGCTGAAAATAATGGATACAAACCTGCAGATATTGCAGATTTGGCTTCGGTAGTAGATTCAATAATTGCTCAAAGAATTGACTTTGTTAAAGAAAGAGGCATGGGTGCTATGGGTCCATTGATGGGAATTGTAATGCAGGCTGCTGCTGGAGCAGATGGTCAGCAGGTTAGCGCATTATTACGAGTAGCGATTCAAAAAGTGATAGAGTGATGGCCATGAATCGGCCACAAAAGATTCTCTTACTCTGCGCGACCTTTCTAATTCTAAGCACGGGTGCTGCGAGTGCAATATCAAATCCAAGTGAGTCCGACCAAATTTATGGATTTGAGGCGCAATGGGTTCAACAATTCGCCGCTGGATATGTTACTACTGCACCCATAATAGATGATGCAAAAATATTCGTGCGGACTAGTGGAATGTGGATCGGCCAAGATAGACCGCAAGTTTTTGCATACGAATTAGCTGGTAAGGAATTATGGAATAATACCAATCAAAATGCCACCCAGCATGACATGTCTCCATTGAAGATAATAGAAGCGGGGCAAGGGCAATGCGGAACCTGGTCTAAGCAACTCATCGTAGCATGGTCTGATGGATTAATCGAATCACTTGAACCGATGACAGGAATGAGAAATTGGCACTACCAAAGCGAGGTAAATGTTTGGGGAATTACAGGTTCATTAGCCCAAGATGCGGACAAATTAGTAGCGCCAACAAGAACAGGAATCGTTAGTTTGTGTCTTGCCGATGGAACTTTAATTCAAAACGCAACGACTGATTTAGGCTGGAGAAACGGCGTTACTGTGACTGATACAGGCTATCTAGCAGGCGATGAAAATGGAACACTTTGGCATCTATCACGCGAAGGCAATTTGACATCATATCCACTGGCAATTGGCAAAATTAGGCACTCTCCTCTCTTGGCCAATGGAGGAATAGTAATACATGCTCAAGGTCAAGGACAGAGTACAATTGCCCTACTAGACGAAAACTATTCAATAATTAACAGTCATACTTCAGGGTCTTCTCCAGCGATGCCGATTATGGTAGATGGGTATTTGGTAACGGGTGATTCATCTGAATTACGTTCATTTGATTGTTCTCAAAATTGCAGTGCATTATCTTCTCTAACATTCGCTACCAACGGTGAGATGGCAATGGGATTAGATGGACAATTCATGGTACCACTCAACACTGCCCAAGGTGGATGGAAAGGATTTACATTGGTTGAAAATGGATTACTTGAGCATGTTAGAGGCTTTCAGCCGGGCTTCTCAACATATACAACCGCTGCCCCTGCAGTATTTTCTGAAGAAGATTCAGATTGGTTAGTACTGGCAAATTATGCTGGTAGAATGGTTGTTTATTGGCGTGGATTAAATGAAACAAATATTGTTGAAGAGGTGGATGAAAAGATTTCAACAGATAATGATAAACAAAATAATAGTAAAATCATTTTACTTGTAATTTTCAGTAGTTTCTGTGCAATATTATTCGTGGCAGGAAAGCCACAACAAGGTAAGAAATTTTCAATATTGCTTATTTTGATCATAGCGGTTATTACAATACCAACGTTGTCGACCCAATGGTCGGGTAAAGTAGATGATTTGAGTGAATCTATTGGAGATGAAGGCGCAACAAATGGAGTAGAAGGTGAATGGAATCAAAGTTGGCCCGACCAATGGCAAGATACTCAGATATTAATTATTGAAATAGATGGACACCAGCATACTATGGGCGGATATTCTGGATTTGATAATGTCTTACAGTTAACGACTCAAGCAGCCTCTGATCTAAATATTACAATTAGTTCACAGCAATCAGAAATCGGCACTTATATCACTTCGTTTAATGGTCACCAAGGCCAAGGCTGGGAGTTTTTCGTCAATGGTTCAAGAGGTTCATTATCGGCAGAAAATATTGCTATTGAAGAAAACACAATCGTTCATTGGCTACCTGCATGATATTGCAAAATCATTGCTAATTTGCGCGCAACCCTCAAGGAGGCGTTACCTTTGGCTTGTTACATGTTCCAAGCCCTTGGTACACACGGACCAGTATTTTCTCCAACAACTAGTCTTGTTTTGGATGTAATTTTGTTAGTTGCAGCATTTTGGTTATTGGCAACTCCTTCAAAGAAAAGTCTCGGAGATTCACTATTACTACTAACATTAGTTCTCGCTGTTTCAGCAACACGAATATTGATGCAACCTTTGCCTAATATTCAACCTGTGACAGTTGCAGCATTAATCGTTGGAGCTCAATTAGGTGCACGACGTGGTGCTGCTTTCGCAATATTAGTGGCAATGATTTCCAATGCCATTATCGGTAACGGATGGTGGACTATTTTCCAAGCCATCGGTTGGGCAAGCGTCGCGGTTATGGGCTCAAAGTTATCATTAATTGTCAATGGAGAATTGCAACGCAGCCGTCTCTTTATTGCAGCGATTGCTTCTGCCTTTGTCTTCGACCTTATCGCTTCATTATCAATCATTGATAGTTCATTTACGATAGTAACTTTCCTAACATATCTTGCTCATGGAATCCCATATGATTTGCTACATGCACTCGGCAACCTAACCTTTGCAGTTTGGTTTGGTTCATGGTTTGCAGATGTAGTTGCAGAAGATATCGTTGTTGAAGAAATTAAATCCACAACAGTGGAATCTATTGTTCAACAATCATGAATGGTGAAGGTTGTAGAAGGTCATGTCAACTAGCGATGATTCCCCTTCAATGGCTTTGATAGTTCGAAAAGATCTCGGGTTATCAGCAGGTAAAATGGCAGTTCAGTGCGCACATGCAGCGGTTTCATGCACCATGTCTTCGCGCAAGGCTAATTCAAGATTAATGGAGAGGTGGCTAAATGGCGGAGCCAGAAAGATATGCCTCAAAGTTGACGATCTACAAAGTTTGCAACAATTAGCCGGGCAGGCACAAGCAGCAGGTTTGGTAACACACATTGTCAAAGATGCAGGTCATACAGAAGTGGAACCTGGAACGATAACAGTTCTTGGCATTGGTCCAGCACCAAGAAGGTCAATCGATGCACTCACTTCACAGTTGAAGCCTTATTGAGGGATGAGCCCTGCCTTGTCTTGAGGGGATGAAGTGGGTATACGCTCAATTATTCACAAGATGACTGCTCCATCACATTATGGAGAATCTCCTTCAGGTCCAGTCAAATTAATTCTTATTATCAACAATGGATTGAAAATGGGTAAAGGAAAAATCGCTGTACAAGCAGGTCATGCTTCAGTCCAAGCAACATTGAAGGCTGGAGAAAAGAACCCACTCGCTCTTCAAGCATGGTTATCTTCAGGACTAAAGAAGGTCTGTCTAAAAGGCGATGATGCAGATCATTTACTCGCTTTAGAAAAGCAAGCAAAAGAGGCGGGATTACTGACGTCAAAGATACATGATGCTGGACATACTCAGATTCCTTCAGGTTCTTTGACCGTATTGGCAATTGGTCCTTGCCAAGATGAGTTGCTTGAGAAAATAACAGGTACTCTCAAACTTCTTTAATTTCATTTATCTAATTATTCATCAAAGAATGGACGGGATAACATTTCGATTTCACCATTATTGATAGAAAGGAACCTATCTTTGGGAATAACTTCCCAATTCTCATCAGTTAATTTCTTTGTAGAAACTAGTATTGCTCCACCATATGCCTTTGAACGTCTAAGCATATACATTGGTTTAGCACTATAATGGTTGAAAGCATACAACATATTTCCATCACTGATCAACAAATTCAAGTTGATAGTGCCGTGATGTGAATTAAACACATTTTCAATCGCCTTCTTCAACGCCATATATTTCCCTCTAAAAGATCCAGAGTCTTGATACTCGCCGACCTTGTCCATTATTTCATGAAAAATAGTCTCTGAATCAGTATCTCCTTCTGCACTAGGATGGCCACCTGCGCCAACGACCCATCCGTTATGGGCTAACATCCAATCTCTTCCCTTGTAATGGCGAGTGAAAGGGTGGCAATTACAATCATTCGCTTCACCATGTGTAGCATAGCGAATATGAGCAATTAGATTGTGACTACGGGCTTTATCCATGCTGTCAAAGAAAG
>JAACCR010000085.1 GCA_009937205.1 Methanobacteriota archaeon
ACATCAAATTCTACAGAGTCTAGATTTTCCACACAGGTGACAAAGACCTCATCTAGTTTGATGGCCCAAGGCCAAGGTGCAGTATTGAAGCACCATGATTGGTTATTTTTATCAACCTGGTCCTCATCAAAATTCAGCAATATCGTTCAGAAGTTATATCCTAACAATGCAAGCCGTCATTCAACAATAGTATTGGACGAAGCGCAATGTACTCTTCCACAGAAACATAGTTCCACTTATTATGGACAATATGGGTTTAGAGATTGGACTATAACTGATGATGAAAGATTGTTTGGCATTCTATCTGGATACAAATACACATACAGTTCATCAGCGCCAACACAATATCATAGAGTAATTGAGATGGATATTTCACGCGATGATGTTTGGACATGTATTGATTCTTACGATGTATCACCGCAATATGGAGATTATACAGGTATTGCATATGACCGTGACCAAGACCTTGTATGGATATTGCACAATTCTCAAAGAAGAATTGTACCTTATACCTTTGATGGCAACTTGCCAGGTCAATACACACGAGGTCAGGAAAGTTATTCCTATTCAACTACAAGCGGTTCAACTTGGGAATGTGGTACTACTGGTCAAATAGTTAGAGGTTTAGAAGTCAATGGCACTTCATTCTTCATGCGATGCCAAAAAGGAACAGTATACAATGATAAAGATCAATTAGAAACCTGGGCAATATCAGGGCAATCAACATCTCTAGTGCCTCAAGCAGGAATAAAGCAAGTTTCAGTACTTGGTTATGGATTGCAGTTTGATGGAGAGCGATTTGTAACAGTTGACAGTGGATATTCTACTTGGAGTAGTAACACACTCTACTATCGTGAGTATGGAACTGGTTGGCAATACGAAACAACACCAGCCCCTGGAACAACCACTTGGTATGGGCCAGTAACCTACAGCACAGAAGATGTTGTTGCTGCAAACATGATCACTTATTCTTCAGCAGCCTCCATTGGAGATAGAGTTGATTATTGGATCTCTGCAGACAATGGGACTCATTGGCAGCAAGTTGAATCAAATGAAACGATTCATTTTGATTATCCTGGCAAAGAACTGGTCTGGAAGGCGCAATTAATTGGTTCGACAGCAGTTTCGTGGTGGGTTGATTTACAATATTCAACCGATTATACCAATTCAGGCTCTTGGCTTTCACCATTCTTCTCAACCGGTACTAAAGTTGGCAAGGTTAGGCCTGTGTGGGTCTCAGACGAACCGAGCAGTTCTACCGTACAGGTAATGGTTTCCAATGATAATGGAACCACTTGGTTACCAGTGGTTAATGGCCAAGAAACTAGTTTCTCAACAGATGGTGCTGGCGACATTCTACGTTACACAATTGACATGACTACCAGTGATTCGACTAGCACTCCTCTGATCGATTCCTTCACTCTACACTATGAGGAAGGATATCCAGACCGACCGAATATCGACATTGCTAATGATGGGCAGTGGGATTGGGAATCACTTCAATTCCTCAATGAATCATCTGTTGAAGCAAGTGATGATTCTGTTGTCGGTGTAGACGTTAAATTCACTCCTACTATGATTCAAGCATTCAATGATGCAATCCCAGAAAATGGTTTTGGTGATGTACTCGTAACTCTTGGCGTTAAGGCCGCAACTTCTGGTCGAATAAAAATTTCAAATATTGATATTGCCTACAAAATGCAAACGCGTGCAATAGATGCAAGTTTAGAAGGTGGGCAGGCCTCACCCGATGGAATATACAGGAATTTAGTGGTTAGAGTTGCTAATGGTGATGAAGTCGATAGGGTTACAAAAACAGTGGTTGCTCTTGAACATTCATATGGTGATAACCCTACATTTTCATGGGCTAGAGGAGATAGCTGCTCAACAGTTGATGATGTTGGAGGAATAGTTCAATTTGATACTGCCAATTGTACATCGTTGATAGATCCTAACGGAATCCTCACTATCAGAATGCCAATGAAAGTTAACTGGACTTGGGATGATGAAGGTAGTGCTCAAGCATATATTTCAGTTGAAGATGATTTGGGAGTAGCGGTAAGTTCTTGGGAAACTGAATCATTAGATCTCAATGTTGAAAATGATATCCAACTTGATGGACTAAGGGTTTGGGAAGAAACAGGAAGAGAATTATATGTTCTAGATTGGGTTCGCGGAGGGTTTAATCTTTCCTTTAGTGGTCAAATACACTTCCAAGGCTCACAATTGAGCCCTGAAGCTGGTAATTTCAATTTGAGGTTACTAGGACAAAATGTGACTCACGATGGTGTACCAATGGGTGCAGCAGTCCTCTTAGCAGAGGAAGCAAACCCTGCATTTGGAGAATATAATATTACAATTCAATCACCACTAGAATCCTCACCTGGCGGTATGGTGTTCTATGTACAGGCGGTAAACATGGCAAATGGTTCAACATTTGTCAATCCAGACTATAATAGCATGAGGCTTGTTCTTGATGGAAATTCACCACTGTTGTTATCAGTGAATCCTGTGGATGGTGTTGAACGCCATGCTTCACCTCCTGGCAGTGGCCAATCAGTGGACGTATTTATCCAAGATTCCGTAGACCCCCCTACTCAAATAACTTTGAATTATTGGATTGGATGTAAAGCCAGCGTAGCATTGGGATGCACCGATTATAATTTCGATGGCCTTCCTAATGCAGATGAATATGAACTCAAGACTCTTTCTTCACCCGAAACTAGAACTGGTGGATTGAATATCTTCCAAGGTTCGTTGGATGATTCGATGCTAATGCACGGCCAGTATGTCTCTTTCTTCGTTACTGGCAAGGATGCACAACAAAATGAGGTTGCGATGGGTGGAGGGCCAGTTTGCCCAGATTCCATTAATCCATGTGGTTTCGCACCGGGAGAAACAATCCCTGATTGGTCTGCAGATTTATCCACATATCAAATCAGAGAAGAATTTGAACCAGAATTAGATCTGAGCAATTCCACCATTATCGGACACGATGACGAAGAGCCATTGCGTCCAGGAATAGCCTATACTGCTCAAATAGTTCTGAGTGATAGAAATGGATGGGAAGATATTCAAACTGTTCAATTAGCATTAGGTGGGGATTTTTCCGACGATGATAATTCAATTTTTATCACTCTCCAAGATGATGGAACCGGTCAACCGATGGCGATTATGGAATCGGGTTCCTCTAATATTGCAGTATCCAATATCTATTCAACAGTTGAACTTGATTCGGATAATGAATCGATTATTATTATCAAAGCAAGATTCCAATTGACTTGGACCTTCCCCGAAATTTTTGACACCAATGGAATAACTCAATTTATTCCTAAAATCTTGGTCACTGATTTACCTTGTAATGATGGAGAAATCACTCCTTGTTTTGAAGCAAAAATCGGATTAGGTAATGATTGGTGGAGTTTAGATAATGATTTCCGATTCGACACAATGGAGGGTCATATTCGTGCTATTGAATTAAGGGATAGTACTAATCATTACAATTCAGAAGTGTCTGAGACTTTGATTGGTGCAGGTCAAGCACTGAGAGTTAGCGGACGTATATTATTCTCGGAAGATGAAATGCCTGCACCATCTGGTGCATTTGATGTTGTCTTTGGAGATTATGACTTTGAATGGAGAACATCTACTAGACTTGATGGTGAATTTAGTTTAGATCTGTTGATTCCAGCAGTTCGCTCTGGCCATCTTGATCTGCGATTAAAGATGGATGATTTACCCGGAATTGCCTACGATGAAACAAATATTGTTCCTCGTGTTAGACTTGCAGTTGACAGTAGTAGACCTACAATCTCATCGATTGCTTTGAATGAAGTTTCTTCTGGAGGAGAACTTTCCATCGGTGATTGTGGAGATCTATTAGTGATGTTAGAGACCATCGATGACCACGGTTTTGATTTGGATGAACCTGCAGTATTACATTACCGAGTAAGAGCTGGTGAGGCTGAAATTTCACGAGGAAGTGTACCGCTCCCAGATACCACTCCTTTCGGAGATCAATTCTTTTGGACCGGTCATTTGGATTTGACCGATTCAGGAGCGACTATGTTGTTGCCATCATATGTTGTTGATGTGTGGGTTTCTGGTTCTGATGAATCAGGAAATCCGTTTGATACTTTCCAAAATTCTGTTAGTGAACCATTTGCTTCTTGGCCTTTGGCATTATTAGGGCCAAGTTTTGATTTGGATGCAGATACTACTTCATTGAAATGGGACGAACCAAGTCCAAATACAGAGCAGCAAGTCAACATGGTCATCAATGCCAAAAATAATGGTGGCAAGGGTGATGTTGTATTCGCTCTACAAAGATTGGTTGTTGGTGGAAACTGGGCTGAAATTAGTATTGTAGAACTAGAAGTAGGTGCAGGTGCAGAAGTTCAAGCCTCCCTAGAAGCCATCGCTGATGTTGCTGCTGGAGAACAAATTGAATTTAGAGTTCTAGTTCTAGTCGATGGTGTTGAAATGGATAGGAAAACAGTTGACCCTCTTATCATTAAGCACCAAACATCTAGAGATGGTGATGCATTAAAGGAACAAGCAAGTGAAGGTCAATTTACGATAGCCTTGTTCGTTATTGCTATGCTGTCTATTGGATTTGGAGTCTATACGATGGTCATGAGTAGAAGAATTCTGAAAGGTGAGGAAGTAGATGAGAGTGACCAAACTGCTGAAGTGTTAGCCGATCTTGACGTGAAGGAACTACCTCCACTCGAACTCAATTTACCACCTCCACCTGGATTGGTATTACCTCCTCCGAGCGGAATTCATGCCAATATCCCCGCACCAAGACCACCTCCACCCACCACTGCTCCTTTGGTTGAAAATAGCGCAGTCGTGGCTGCTGAGTCTAGGGGCGAACCTCCAATACCTCCAAGCGGACTACCTGATGGATGGTCACAAGATCAGTGGAACCATTTCGGTTGGCAGTATTTAGATGCCATAAATTGAATAGTAACTACTTCGTACTGGATGTATTGAAATGTCTGAAGAGGATATTGAGAATGCCTTACAGGGAATGGTTACGCTGCAAGAAAGAATGGTTCACTTGATTCAACAATTGAGCATGCCATTAGTAGAAGTCAGTATGGTAATTTCAAAACAAATTTCGGGATTGATGAAATCTCTTAATGAACATATTGAACTTACTAATGAAACCTTTCCAAACAATGCTACCCAAGCATGGTCATTAACTGAAGATGACACACCAGAGTCTCCAACACAATCTTCGTTTGAACTGGAAAAAGTGATGTCTATAGTCGATGAGCAAAGAATGGATATTCTTGAAACTCTTATCAGAGTTACTTTGATTGAGACTGATGCTACTTTGGTCGATGCTCTACTAGCTTTACGTCCATGGGAGCAGATAGCACGTACTCAATTGTCAAAGGCCAATGGTCCAGGGCAACTATTTTCACCAATTGAAATACCAGAGGATTGGTAAACTAAAATACATGACTTTGAAATGTGAGGAAGTAGGCGATTATTCATGCGCAGTAGGCCACTCATTGTATTGCTGAGCATTTTATTGTTCACTCCTGTTCTTTCAGGATGTATTGGAGATGAGATATTAGATGATGTAATTCCTCAATTAAAGGGTATTCCCGGTAGTTTAACAATGGCATGTTTGACAGATTCTCATAATGAAATGATCCTTGAAATTGACTATGAAGCAGGCTACAAACCTGAAACTTCCAGTACTGACCTACTGAAGCAAAGAATTAGTGAAGTTTGTAGTTTCTCAAAAGGTGTATCCTTAGAATTCACTGAAACTGATTTTGATGATGTTGGTACATGGAGTGCAAATGATGTAAGAGAACAAGGTTGGGAGCATAAGGAAGATGACCCAACTAATGGAAAGACGCTTCGCTGGCAACTAATTTTCCCTGCTGAATCATATGAAGATGACAGTGTATTGGGGGTCGCAGTTGATGCTTCAACAATTGCAATATTTGGTGAATCGGTTGATGATGCAGCTGGTTTCCTCAATAGGCCAAGTGCTGAAGATGTTGAAAACAGTGTAATTGTACATGAAGCAGGACATTTGCTAGGTTTGGTAAATTTAGTATATACTTCACCAGTTGATCATGAAGCTTCAGATAAACCTGGACATTCCAACAATGAAGATTCAGTAATGTATTGGGCTATTGAATCTGTGACCGTTGCCAATTTCATATCAGGTGATTTACCTAATGAATTTGACCAAGATGATAAAGACGATCTAGCAGGATTGGCAGCAGGGACTATTGAAGTCAGTAATCAAATTTGATCAATAATTTGTCACCATTAATATGCGAAGCGTTATCTTTTCCGACGGTATCCCCGTAACATGGCAGCGAAGTTCAGTTGTGCTTTGATAGTAGTTTTATTATTGCTAATGCCACTTACTGCGATTGACAAT
>JAACCR010000013.1 GCA_009937205.1 Methanobacteriota archaeon
ATTGACCAATTCTCCTATGGAATTTCAGACCGTGGGGCGTCGATTCGTATCCCAATTACCGTACCTGAGGATGGGTGGGTTGGTCGTCTTGAAGACCGTCGCCCAGCCTCTAACGGCGACCCTTACAAGATTGGAGCAGTAATCATTGAGACTACCAAAGCCTCTTACAACTGATCTCTAATTTCAGATTTATCTTCGCTTCTACGCACGCGTATTACGCCGATGAAAACCGCACCAATTACCGACAAGGTCATTATATTTGCAGCAACCATAGCAAAAGAATCTACAAGAATTCCATAAATTAGCCACATGGTTAGGGCGATTGCGACTACAGCAAATGTTGTTAGAGACAAACCATCATGACGTTTGTGAACCCATACTTGGATGATTTGTGGAATCCAAGCAATAATTCCAACAACACCGGCTAACAAGCCAAGTGCCTCAACCATCATAGTAGCCATGGGCGATGCCAATAGCCCAACCCAAATCAAACCTTGTCTTACTTAGATCTTGGTTTCTCGCCCCATTCAGCGGGTGGTCTGGCAGCAAATACTTTGTTTACAGTGGCCCAATCTACCAATCGCCTTTCCTTTTCTCCTACAACATGCATTTTCAAGCATAAATCCTTTGCTAAAGTCGCTTCAATATTTTTTGTTCCATGAGATAATTTGACCTGACTTGGTCTTTTATTGAAGATAGAAAAGACACCACGTCGATGAGTTGTTTGCACATTCAAATCTTCTTTTCGAAGTTTGAACCAATCATCTATGTCTGAACCTAATCCTAGTTGAATCAAATCTCCTTTCAAAGTTAATCCACCATGTAATTCGATCTCATCCCAAGTTGAAAACCCTTCAACTGTTTGTAGGAGATCTTCATTTAATTCACCAGGGACTGTCGACTCTAATATTTTTATAAAATCTGTTTCATTAACCATTTCCTGCTTAAAATTCTTAGGGATTTTGGGCCATTCTAGCTTTGAGTGAGTCATTGCAACGATGACTCTAACCTCTATGCTGTCCGTTTGTTTTTGGTTGATTCTCCGATGATGAATTTCGTTCAACATTCTCGCCTTTCTAGCGATTCTCTCGGCAACCGTACTATGGTTGTGTACGCTACCATTATTACGATATTGAATAAACTCTTCATCACCATTAATATCAAATCTTCCAGCCCAATGTTTCTGTTCTACTATCAGAAGAGTATTGCCTCCAACAATAACTAAGTCAATTTCCCTTCTCCCTCCATCAGCAGGGTCCGGAATACGCACAGATGCAAAAACATGCCATCCGTTTGCCTTTCCAGCAGCACGAGATAGTTTTTCTAAACGTAATTCAGACAATTCACCAGCGCGATGAATGTCATCTGGAGGGTGCTTTTTACAGCGCGTTCTCCACCAATGAAATTGCTGTATTAAAGCCAAAATAAACCCTCATTAATTCATCTAAGTAATTCGTCTACAGAGTTGACAATGATATCAGGCATTTGCTCTGCACCCGGCTCTAAAGAGTCAATATCATTCATTTGTGCTTCACCCGAAAGAACCAGAATTCCGACGCAGCCGGCGCGATTTGCCATCGCAATATCAGTGTATAATCGGTCACCAACCATTGCACAACGGGCAGGGTCTAATCCGAGTTCTTCGATTTTATGAAGAATCATTCCTGCATTTGGTTTTCCTGTGATATGAACCGGATCGATACCAGTTGTAGCCTTGAACATTGCAAGATATGCACCGACATCTGGCAACCCCCCATTTGGGCTTGGGCAGACCATATCGGGGTGACTTGCAACCAAAGGAATACCAGCGTGCATGTGTATGCTGGCGGTCATTATTTTGTCATATGTTAATTCTGTATCATAGCCCAGTACAACATATTGTGGTTTTTCAGACGTTGTTGCAATACCACAATCCTGTAACATTTGGGCCATGCCATCAGTACCAACAAGCCAAGTTTCAGTGACATCGTTAGCCTGTAACCAGGAAAGTAAATCGTGTGTTGAAAGTAGAATATCTTGTTGTTCAGCAGGAATATTAAATTTAATCAATTTCTCCTGATATTGGCTAACAGAACGGGATGAGTTATTTGATAAAAAGAAGCGACGCACACCTCTTTCTTCGCATCGCTGCAAGAATTCCAAAGCACCTTCAATTAGGTCGCTACCAAGATATATTGTTCCATCCAAGTCTAAGAAAATCGCATCAATTTCCTCTAGCCGAGCATCCATAATATCACCTTAGAACATCAGAGTTTTAAACATAAACCAAGGAGAATGAAGGTCTTGTTGAGCTTCTTTACTAGCGATCATTTCCGTCATCATATCTTGAAGCATTGGCTTTTTACTGGCCTTTTTTACGAACCAATTCAATACCCACGCCTTGCGGCTCAACTTTTGCATTCTAAACGAATTGATTAGTTCAGGGCCCAATACCGCCCACAACTCTTTCTGATATTCTGAATGTTCTTTACCTTCAATGATATGTCGGGCAGCCATTTCGCCACTAACCAATGCATTACCAACGCCTTCCCCGCTAAACGGGTCAACGAGTGTTGCAGCATCTCCGACTAAACGGATGCCGTTAGCACTCGCTCTACGCGGTTGGTTCTCTTCCGATTTACGCGGTGAGCCGAAAGGCAATTGCCAACCCTTTGAAGTTCCAGCAACAAGAGTTGCATCAGCAAAACGCTCTTTGAAGAGAGGGTGATTTGCGATAACATCAGCTTGCAATGCCTTTAATTTCTTCTTTTGTTTATCCATCAGGGACATTACCATTCCAATTCCAACATTGACAACTCCTTCAGAAACAGGGAATAGCCAAAAGTAACCAGGGATTACAGTATCAACAAAATGAATTTCAATATCGCCTGCAGAATCTCCAACATCTTTCACACCAGTCCAATACTCTCTATATCCTGCACAGTAGTGTGTGCGGTCAACCATTTTTTCTGAATATGTATCTTCAACTAAACTTACAGCTACGGGGCAGCGATATCCAGCAGCGCCAACCAGTTGGCGAGAATGGAATGTCAATTCTTCACCACCGCGACCACCAACTCTCACGACAACTCCACTAGCATGTCGCGACTCCCTTGAGCCAGAGCCAGGGTCATCACCACCACAATCATCATCGTAGAGAACTTCTCTAACCTCGCCACCTTGCAATACCATTCCACCAGCATCACGAACTAGTTTTTGACAAGCATCGAATAACAAATGATCAAATTGGGAACGAGGCAGTGAATAACCAGCCTCCATTTTTTCAACTTCTTCCTCCGGAAGAGGAACTCTAACGATATGTCCTTTTGGACTGGAGAATTTAATCCCAGTTACTCGAAAATGAGGAGTGGCCTCAAGAATTTCTTTTACCCCTAATTCTTGAACATGTCCAAGCGATTTTCCGCCAACTGCATCGCCACATATTTTATCGCGTGGCCAAACACTCTTTTCGATGAATA
>JAACCR010000086.1 GCA_009937205.1 Methanobacteriota archaeon
CCACTACTGGTCTTGTATTGGAATGCAAGGTTTTCATTGGTATCTGGTTCTTCTCCACATCCTGAATTACCCTGTTTCACCCACGCATGGACGGAAACTGAAGATAATCCGTTAAGATTGACGATTGGAGAAGTTGCGTATGTTGAACCCGCATAAGTTCTGATCGAACCACCCCCGGTACCGTTTGTTCCACATTGAAGGGTTGACCTTCCCGAATAACTGTTGGAGAAAGTCCAACCATCATTGCCTGAATTAAAATCCCATACTGCATCTACGCCCTTCAAGGCTAAGCCTACACCGGATTGCTTGGCACCATCTAGTTGTGCATCTGCATGTGACCATATGCTATTATCATCCCAAATATATGCAGATTGAGTGACCTGTACCGCAGGTGAAAGGTTGAGTTTGATATCAACTAGTGGCTCTTCGCTTAGTACCTCCACTTCAAAGGCATCGTTGACAGTTGAGCCATCTAATGAAATGGTCTGTGTCGCGCCAATAGAAGCAGGGAATATTGTAGGTTCACCAATCAGTGACTGCTGAGCGATTGTGCCATCATATTGCGCTGAAAGACCGATTTGGACGGGGCCTCCAATCAATAGCAATACGACTAGGAGAATTGCACGATGGGCATAGCCTCCTCTCGCCATAGGCTGACGCTGTTGATGAAAGGTCTTCAATGATACCCCTGCTCAATCTCAAATAATGTCGTTTATTCAATATATTGAGGTAATTAATTTTATGCGATTACCAGCGTAAAATGGACACTTATTACAAAATTAATATTGAGGAAGTTCCAATTCAACTGCGAATAACGGATCTACATCGGTTGAGTCGTGGAAAGCGACTACAACTCCTCCGTCAGACAATATTGCTAGGCTTGCAAAATCAAAGCGAATATCGTTGCCTGCACCGGATGTTGAATCTAAATCCCCTTCTCCAATATAGGTCAAAGTATCCGGTGACATGTCTTCCGAATATTCACGTACATGGTAGACCATATCAACGTCTGGACCTTCGCTACTTTGGTAGCGAATGTTTAGAACAAAGAGGTCTAATTCTCCATTAGCTTGGAACTCCCACTCTTCGATTGATGTTGAAACATTACCCATTTGATAAGTATAATTTTGCCAAGTATTAGTTCCATCATATGAAATGAAATGTGTAAAATCAGTTCCAGTATTCTTCATGCAATGAATAGAACCAGTACTATCTATTTGGCAATATTCAGAAGGGAATTGAACTTCAAGTTCATTCCATGATAATGAAGTATCCATATATGCTGCATTGCCATTGTCATAATAATTAGGGAATAGTAATCCACCAGAAGGTAATGGGAAGGAACGCATTTCTTTGTGTGGTTTATTGACATCATAGTATGCTGGTAAATCAGATTCTGTGAAATTCAAATCTAATTCAATTGTTGGGTCGCCACCACCTCTATTTGGGAATTGGAATGGATAATAATTCAATCCGTCAACACTTATTTGACCTCCTGCATTTTGAGTTTGGTGCCAGAAATTGGAAACGATAATACTAGCCCAATCACCACTGCCTAAACTGGATGAAATCGGACCGACTACTTCCACTTGCCATGAACGGTCATAAAATGGTTCAGTGATCCGGTTATAGCACCACTTCCATTCCTCTTCACTATCATCATACAAGAGTGCATAGAATTTGTCAATCTTGCCATCAGCACCAATATACGGGAACCACGTCATTGAGATAATATCTCCATTCGTTGCTTGAACAATACTCCCCTCACCAAGTCCTTCTTGGCCTGGATTTGTTGGAACGAAAGTTCGGCACTGAGTGTCTGGGAAAACTCCTGGGATGTAAGTGTCCCAAGCATGGCCGCGGTCTTCGGTATATACTGGATATTCTCCACCAATATTCATGATGTCGCCTTCAATTGTGGTAGCGATATAATGCTCGCAACAATTACCACCGTAATCCTTATTGAAAACTGCCCATGTAGTATTGGTAGTTTCATTTGTTCGCAAATCTATGGTAAGGAATTCTCTCACATCACCATGAGGTGCTTCATCTATCAAGATGTAATCATCAAAATAGGTGCCACCTTTTCTTCGCTGACTAATCCTTCACCACTACCTAAACAACCAGCCATTAGGGTGGAAGTTGCAATGAACAAGCAAAGCAGCACTCGGCGCATAAGAAAACCTCGCGCATCCTCTCTTTCAAGGCATCGCTTCAAAGATTAACCGATTTCAACTCACTCTACTGTGAATTGAACAGAGATTCCATCGACTGTGAATGAATCTGCATTTGCTGGTGCTTGGCCTTCAGAATGGAATACTGCTGCTGCACTTCGTGTTTCTGTAGCAATCCATGTTTGATCTGATTCAAACATCTCGGGTGCATTTTGTAACCACACCTGCAAGTCGATTGTCGCTTCTATTTCAAAGTCCATTTCCTTGCGCTTGGCTTGGATTCTACGAGTTATATCTCTCGCTAATCCTTTGGATAAAAGCAACGGAGTATCTTGCATATCCAATACTAATGATACTTGGAATGAATCTTCACCTTGGCCGATAGTGACCGTTTCAGCAGCAAATCCATCTCTTTCTGCTCTACGAATTTCAACATCGTTTTCATCTATGTCAACTCCTAGAATTTTCATTCCACCGGCTTTGATTGCTGCAAGCATCTCATCAGGGTTTTGTGCATTCTTTATTGCGTTAGAAACTTCATTAACTTCTGCTCTTGCTTTCGGTGCTAAGGTTCTGAAATTAGGTGCAAGTTCTACTTTTTGGAATCGATCTAAATCTTGTTCAACTGCAATAGTCTCAACATTCAATTCTTCTGCTAAAATATCATGGAAAATTGAAACGTCTGGACCAGCAACAATCCATCCTTGTGCACAAGGAAGTCTTTGCCTTCTACCAGCATCAACGCGAATTCTCCTTCCTGCTTCAGCGAGTTCCCGAACCAAACTCATTGTCTCTTCTAATTTCTTATCTACAGGTGGTATTGTTGCAGTAGCTGCTGCTGCTTCAATGTCCCACTCATCCGATGTTGCACCCTCAAGGCTTCCTGGAACGCCCAATGGCCAAGCGGCTTGATGAACAGGTTTTCCAGTAATGTTACGATGAATAACATCGACCATGAATGGAGATATTGGAGCCATCAAACGGCAAATTACCACCAATATTTCGTGAAGTGTATGTTGACAAGATGCCTTGTCTTCATTTTCAGCCTCATCCCACAATCTTCTGCGTGAGCGTCTAACATACCAATTGGATAAATCATTGACAACGAAATCTTCTAGGTCACGGCAAGCCTTATGGAAATTCCAAGAAACGAAATCATTGTGATATTCGCTTGCAACAGATGACATTCGCGATAGAATCCATCGATCCAATGCTGGCCTTGATGAAACATCATTCGTTGACTTTTCTGGATCAAAACCATCCAGTGCTGCATAATCTGCATGGAATTTGTAAACATTCCAGAGGGTTAGGAACATCTTTGCATAAGTTTCTCTAACCCCATTCGGGTCAAACTTCAACGGACTCCAAGGCGCTCCTGCTGTCACCATATACCAGCGAGTAGCATCTGCACCTTCTCGATTAAAATGGTCCCAAGGGTCTACAATATTTCCTTTAGACTTAGACATCTTCTTGCCTTCAGCATCCAAGATTAGACCGAGACTTAGACAACGCTTGTAAGAAATTGAATCAAAGACAGTTGTAGAAACTGCTAGCAATGTGTAGAACCATCCTCGTGTTTGGTCCACTCCTTCACAGATGTAATCAATCGGGTATGATGATTCAAATGTTTTTTTGTTCTCAAACGGATAGTGCCATTGAGCAAAAGATGCACAGCCTGAGTCAAACCAGCAATCCATTACGAAAGGTTCTCTCTTCATTGGTTTACCATCATCACTTACGAAAGTAAATTCATCAACTATCGGACGATGTAGATCAACATCATCAGGACAATCTGGATTGTCAAATCCAGCTGCTACTGCTAAAGCGACTTCGTGTTGAAGTTCAGCAATAGAGCCAACACATTTCATTTGACCGTCTTCGCTTCTCCATACTGGAATAGGTGTTCCCCAGTATCTTTCGCGAGAAATGGCCCAATCTTTGACATTACGAATCCATTCACCAAAGCGACCTTCACCGACCCAATCCGGAGCCCATTCTGTTTGGCTATTGAATTCAATTAATCGCTCCTTCACTGCAGTCATTCTAACAAACCATGAATCCATTGCATAGTAAAGAAGCGGATGGTCAGTCCTCCAGCAGTGTGGGTAATCGTGAGAATATAGTTTCTCTCGGTATAGTAATCCACTTTGTGGACCTTTACCATTTGAACCACCCGGACTTGATAATAATTCAATTATAGTGCCGTCACATTCTTTGACATATCTACCATCTAGTTGAGGATGGATTCCTTTACAGAATGAACCATTCATTTCCACTGTGTGGTGAGCAGGCAAACCTGCAGCCATTCCAAGATTGTAATCATCCTCACCATACATTACTGCGGTGTGAACCACACCTGTACCATCAGTAGTTGTTACCCAATCTGCTTCTAAAATAGTCCATGCTGTTTGTGAATCACCACGTGGTACTGCATCAGGGAATAGCGGCTCGTATGCTTTACCAACTAATTCACTACCAGGGAATTCTTCTAAAATGTCTGCATGATTACGCAATACTTCTTTCATCAAATCTTTGGCGAGGATTAACTCTTCGCCGATTGAAGCACCACCAGCACCTTGCCAATTTTCTGCATCCTCTGTAACCTTGACTCGAACATAAGTCACCTCAGGTCCAACTGCCAATCCAACGTTTCCTGGAAGCGTCCAAGGAGTGGTTGTCCAAGCTAGAATTGATGCTTCTTGATCGACCAATTTGAATTTAACATAAACTGAAGGCTCTTCGACTTCCTTGTATCCTTGTGCTACTTCGTGAGAAGAATAAGAAGTTCCTGTCTGTGGACAATAAGGCAAAACCTTGTGCCCTCGATAAAGTAAATCCTTACTGAACATTTGTTTCAATGCCCACCAGCAAGATTCAACATAATTGTTGTCCAAGGTGACATATGGATTGTCCAAGTCAACCCAATAGCCCATCCGCTCGGTCATTTCTCTCCATGATTCTTCATAGGTCCAAACCGATTCTCGACAAGCCTGATTGAATTCCTTCATTCCAAAAGATTCAATCTGTTCATTACTCATTAGGTCTAATCTCTTCTGAACTTCAATCTCAACTGGCAAGCCATGAGTATCCCATCCACCTTTTCTTTCAACTAGGAAACCTTCCATTGTTTTCCATCGACAAACTAAGTCCTTGTAAGCACGAGCAACAACATGGTGAATTCCAGGTTTCCCATTTGCAGTAGGCGGCCCTTCCAAGAAAATGAATGGTGCTCCTGTACGGCGTGAATCAATACTAGATTGGAATGCATTTTCCTGCCCCCACGCCTCTAATAGCGCTGTTTCGAGCGCAACCGCATCCAAATCACCAGCAGCGTTCGGTTGAGCCATACTTGGGCCACTTAGGGTTTTGACTTGAACTTCACCCTAAGCAAGAGATATTGCCTGTGCAATTTACAAACTTTTAACAGATTGCGAAACGATAAGTGAGTTAGTATCAATCAAACATTTGAAGAATATCTGAGAAGAGTCCCCGAGCATTTCCTTGTGAGCGTTGAACCAGCCTCTTAACAATCAATTCCGGTGTTGAACGGGCCAAGTGATTTCGCTTTGGAGTTCTATCGACAATCAATTCCATATCCGCATCTAATCCACTCGCTTCAATTCCGTCAACTCGTAGATCATCACGGCCACTTGCCTTGATTATAGCTGGTGCTAGATGCGTTACTAGCATCATCGTAGTTTCTGGTTGAGATTCTGCCGCTAAGAGCATACCAGCGATAATTCTTGCACCTGCACCCGGCTCTGTTATTGCTTCCAATTCATCAGCGAGAATCAATTTTGCAGACGGGTCTGAAACCACTTCTGCTAATTCAACTAAAGTCTGCTCAAGCGCCCCTGCGCTTTGAGTTCCACCTGCCTTGGCTAGTATGTGAAGCGATTCAACTAGTCCCACTTTAGCACTCTTGGCTGGAACTGGCAGCCCCATGTGAGTTAGAATACTAACGTGAGCAAGCAGTTCTAACAGAGTGGTTTTACCACCAGAATTTGCACCGGTGAGTAGTGCTAAGGATTGCTTATCTCCTTCATCAGCGGCTTGACCTAAGCCGTAAGTTACCGGATCTGCTGGGCATCCTAATAGTAGATGTCGCCCTTCTTCAACATAGATTCCATGATCCACGATCTCTGGGATTGTGCAATCATTTTTCTGAGCCCATTTAGCGATTGCAAGCCATTGGTCAAACTCGATCAATTCTCGAATTGCAGATTCGCAGTGACTCTTTAGCGGACCTAATTTAGCCGCTAAATTAGAGATATGCTGCGCTTTATCAGAAACTAATTTTGATTCTAATTGACCATCTATTTTGTCAATGGTTGAACGATTAATTTTTGCTGGCCAATCATTGGTGAACAAATCGAATGGGCATCGGCTGCCAGTTCCTTCAAGGAATTCATTCAATGTGGTTTTTGCTTTTTCCATCGCGTCTGAAATTACCATACTTGTTGCATCTCGTATCTTTCTTTGAAATGCTGTACCATCGGATAATGCCTCTAATAATTCTGCACCTGATAATGCCATTTTTGCATCGTTCATTGCGTTCTCGACTTCTAAGTTGACTTCTTCGCAAAGCGATTTGACTTTACCCCAGAGCAAATCTTTGACTTCTGCGACTTTTTCTAAATCACTTTCATCATCTATCTCATCCAATAATTCCGGTAATGCACTAAGTCCTTCAACAGAAGTGAAAAGTGCGTCTAGGAATGGGTGGAAATCCTCTTCTATCGCTCTCAATTCAACGATTTCTCTAACCACTTGTAAAGTACGCTTGTTATGTTGAAACCAGTCAAGTGTTTTTTCAGGGACGATTAATTCTTCATCCGGATCATTGCTGAGAACCAGCCAACCATCTGGAATTTCAGCAGGTGCGCCTCCTCCAATCCATGTAATTGACTTGAAAACAGTGTAATCCTTCCATGTTTCCCCATTACCGGGAGTTAGAACTCTGCACCATTTTTTGAGATGCTCACGTGGTTGCTTTGAGACCACTACGCGCTCATATCGATTATTTGGGGAACGTGTGATTGCAAGTGACTTCCAAGATTCTGAAAAAATTGTAACCAATTCCGGATGACTTGATGCAAAGTTATGAGAAAGAATTGATTTCTTTCTGCGCTCACTCGGATCTGCAACTGGAGTTAGTAATTGCATTCTATCTCTGCTCGCTTGACAAGAAGTAAAGGCGCTAATGCTCGAGAGTAATTGTTTGTGAACGCTGATTGATTCTTTAGTTGCAAGGAAAGTACCGCTATCACCTGCAACAGCTCTAGCCAATGATAATGCACGTTTTGGAGATAGCCCATCAATCTCAGCAATCCTTGCTAAATCTCCACCTTTGAGAGATGCAACTGCTAATTCTTCAGAACCAAAATGACTGGTCAATTTCTTAGCCAATTGTTTTCCGACACCAGGGAGAGTACTCAATACCATACTTACCATGGTTTGTCAACCGTTTAAGAGAATAGCGCACAGTTATCTGCTGAAAACGCAAACTGAAGCGGCTTTTGGCTTAGAGGACTAGCAAGTCCGTTGCCCTTCTTCACCATATTCATGGATAGGTGCTTGGAATAACTGATCACAAGTTCTGTTGACTATCGGAAGAGTCAAGGTTGCTGTAGACCAATCGATTGAGTATGAACCAACACTTGCAGGACTAGGAATATAATCAGAGCCTGTTTGAGTCATAGTTATGTGAATTGATTCCCCTGCTTATAAGAATACATCCATTGGCATGAACTCCATTAATCCAGTCACCTGTGAGAATGGTACAAGCAATACTTGCCCATCTCTACCACCGGCGTGGAATCTGTAATCCATTACCGCATGACCGAGATGCATTCCCGAATCATCAGTCATTTCCAAATAACCATGTGCACCATTAGTTGTATGTGGTGCAACTGCCATATGAAAAGTTGGCATACCGGCGATATATGTGTCATTTTCAAATGGCCCATATGTCATCATAATCGAATTGGTTCCTGTGATTGATGCTCCAGATGGGGATAAGTCTTCAGCAGCAATCTCAAAATATTCTGTATCTGATGCAGGATATGTTGCTTCAAATCTCCATCCACCGCGGTTATCTTGAATCTCAACGCCCAGACTTGGTTCTCTTCCTTCACCCTTCAAATACCAATCAAACCAGTAAAGCATCTCATCAGCCCAATCCCATCTTAGAGTGTATGGATAGGCTTCTGCCCCTTCACCAGGAGATAGGTCTGCATGGTCAGTACGGTCTGGGTAATTGTGATTCCATTGACCGGCTAGAGTTTTGATTTCAATTCCAGCATCTTCAACAATTTGATGAGTTGGGAATGTCATATGTGGGTCAACATTCCAATCCTGCATTCCTTGAATGATGTACACTGAGCCGTTGTAATTCTCCACAACTCTATCCAAGAATGAGCGCTCAGTCCAATAGGTGTTACCAGCATAATCGACCATTCCACCGCTCAAGTATGCCAATGGGCCCATTGCATATCCTTCCATGTAGCCTTCACACATATTTTGTGAATCTTCTGCATCACCATCAACACCAAATGAGCCATAGACTCCATTGTGCATTATCATGCCACGCGCTTCCATGCTTCCATTTCTCCACATTAAATCGTGAACTCCAATCAATCCAGACATAGGAACGATAGTTGCAAGAAATTCATTACCGAATGTTGCTGCTTGCCAAGGGGTTGAGCCATCATATGACTTTCCAATAATTCCAACTTTACCATTTGACCACGGTTGAGAACCAAGCCAAGTGACAGCTGCATCAATTCCACGTTGCTCATCAGTTCCCATCAAGTCCATACAATGATTTGATTCACCAGTACCAAAAACAGAAACTTGGGCTACACCATATCCATGGGGAACATAATTCTCAATTAGGAATCTGCCCAATCTATCAGCAGGTGTTAATGCATCGACATCGCCATCTGAATAATATGGTCCAATCTCAGAAATCACTGGCACATGACACTCGTCAGGAAGTTCAGCACTTTCCCAATCACAGCCCTCTATGATCGGTA
>JAACCR010000087.1 GCA_009937205.1 Methanobacteriota archaeon
CCAGTCGTTGAATAAACTTGATGCTAAGCCAGCATTGGTTGGATACATGTCCGGATTCTTTGAGGATTGCCAAGTCGATGTATCTGATACAACTTTGACTAGAATAAAACCAAGGCCTACGAGACCAATTCTGGTAAGGGATGACATCAACTTCATTCAAAATCCTCCTCTAAAATTTGCCTTCGAGTCAACATGATAGCAAATAATACTACTAATCCGACACTTGCTAGATAAACTAAAATTTGAATCGCTGCCAAAAACTCTGCACCCATTAGAATGAAGACCCCAGAGACTGCCATGAAACAGAAAATAAGTGAAAGCATGGAGTGTGCAACACGTTGTGCAAATATCATTCCAACTGCACCGAGTATGACGATAGTTGCAAACAGGAAGAATACTGCCGATTCTGCAATCATTTGAATATCCATTCAAGCACTCTCCTGAGTTGCAGCCCTTGCAGCAGCTTTTTCACGCTTAGTGCGTTCCTTGCTTGCTCTCTTTGCTAATTCACCATCAACCGCTTCTTGGTGAACATTTGGAAGAAGGCGAGTTCTACTAGCATCCATCCAAAGGTCTTGGCGTGAAAAGCCAGACATACCATCATATTCATTGGTCATAAAGAATGAAGTGAATCCACATGCTTCAGCACATAATCCACAGAACATACATCTTCCCAAATCAATTCTGCCGGATACGATTTGCTCATCTGCAGTTCGTAATTCCGAGGTATTAACATCAGATTCTTCACCAGAATCATTCCAGCGAACTGTTGCAGTATTTCCTGATAGGTCGAGAACTTCTGCAAATCTCCACTGCTCAGGCGCTTCACTGTGAGCAGTTGCAAGGTTGAATGATTCCAATTCATCATCAATTTGAGGAATTGCCAAAGCAGCATAACCTCCGACTTCAAGATCGGCACCAAGTCCTGCATCTTCTCCATCAGCACTATCCAATACGTCAACGCGTAATTCTGTACTCATGTGAAGACAATCATTTGGACAGGCTGTAACACATAACTTACAGGCAGTACATGTTTCCCAAATAATACCGATACGCCCATTGTAATCACCTGGCTTGAAAAGCCAAGGCTCTATTTCTTCAAGTCTTTCATATGGGTACTGGACTGTTTGAGGTTTCCACAGAGTTGGTGTCAAATCTGTTGTCACTCTATCCGGTCTAAATCTTTGCTTTGAAATATCATTGATATGGGCATTGCTGGCCATTCGGTTCTTTGTAGCTTCATCCAAAAACTCTGGATGTTCGGTATTGTGATATGCCCCCATTTTGTGACCCCATCTCTTACCAATAAAAGGGAAGGTCCGCAATGCGGTAATCAGTGTAATCTTAAATGGATACCAGAATAGGTTTCTAAAATTTGGTTGCGCTCTTGGATGCATTGGCATATCTAATCACCTCACTCCTGCCCCGGGATGTGCTTTCCCGCAGGCTGCATTGTTTGTACATGGAACATTCTTTCAGGGCTAGCATCTTTGTCTTCATCTCTTAACATTAAGAAGAATAATGCAAGCCAGAATACAGTTGTTACAATTGGAACGAAGTGTGGGATGCCAAATGCATTCCATGCCATACCACCAGCAACTGTATCAGATACTGCAGTTGGATCGAATAACCACAATCTGTAAATTACTGCTAAGATTACTTGGAGAACTGAAAGTGGCAATAATACTCTCCAACCAAATTCTAAGATTTGGTCTGTTCGGATACGAGCCAAAGCGAAACGTGCCATTACGAATACTACAAGGAATACAAGCCAAGACTTTACCAATGTTACAACTGCACCTGGAATTAATAGATAGAGCGAACCAAGTCCAAGGAACTCAATGGAACCTATTGTTCCTTGAAGTGGTAGATGCCATCCGCCAAGGAAGAAATGTGTAAAGAGGAAACAAGCTGCATAAGTTCGAATATATTCTGCCATAAATAGCATGCCGAATCTCATTCCACCATACTCAGTCCACCAACCTTCAACGAGTTCTGCTTCCGCTTCAGGCATGTCGAAAGGAACACGTTCAACCTCCGCTATCATAGTTAAGAGGAATAATGCACCTCCAAGAGGCATAAGGAAAACATTCCATGCTCCTGCCGAATGTTGGAAGTGAATGCTTTCAATGATATTGAATGTTCCAGTAAGAATACTTACACTCAACAAAGTGAGAAGAAGTGGTATCTCATAGGAAGTAAGTTGCGCCGCTGAACGAATCCCGCCAATCAGCGTATACTTGTTATTACTAGACCAGCCTGCGAAAAATACACCGATTGGTGCGATTCCGAAGATTGCGATAATATACAAAATTGATAATTCTGGATTTGTAGCATATATTCCACTGGATAGAGGAATCAGTCCAAGAATGAGTAATGTTGTTGAGACGATAAGGAACGGTGATACCTCAAAAATCAATTTATCGGCTCGCTGAGGCACCATGTGTTCCTTGAGAAGGAATTTCATTCCATCGGCAACGTTTTGGAAGAATCCAGGTAGAATTGGCAATCCCATCCATGAACGATTATTGACTCGATCTACCATTGCGTGTTTTTCATCTCTATTGCCGAAATTTTTGTTGAGCCAGCCATTCAACATACCAACCGGTTTACCAGCTCCAAACGGAAGCATGTTCCACCATTCTCCTGCTGTTTGACCATTTTCTCCGACCCAAAGGGAACGAAGCGCCGTAGTTGCACCACGGCGGTCCTGCATACGAGCGCACCATTTCCTCTCAATCCAAAGAATTGCAAATTGGGAAAAGAATAGCATCAAAAATACAACGTTAACGATTGCGAAAGTCCCCAGGCCAAAGGAAATTGTTTCGATTTGGCTTTCTAGGGGAGTTCCAGTTAGCGATTTATCAACTACCTTACCACATATGTTGAACAGTAAAGTACGTAGGTCGTATACATCATCCATCACAAATCACCTCAACGGTCCGTCTCTCCAATACAAGGGTCAAAACTACCCATAATCGCAGGTATATCTGCGATTTTATAACCGATCATTGTATCGGCTACGAATGGAATTGTTATGAACATCGGTGAACGAATTGACAGGCGATACGGATTCTTACCGCGGCCTTCTCCGCCTCCTTTGATGAAAAATTGTGACGCACCACGAGTACATTCGTAGTTAGAGAAGCCTGTTGCGCCTTCAGGGGCTCTGGTAGGAGCTTTTGTCAAAATCATTTCATCTCCTGTTGAGTAGTTGGTGTTCTTACCACCTGGTATTTTCTCAATAGCATCTAGAATCATCTTGCTGGATTGGCGCATCTCTTCCATCCTTACTCTATATCGGTCATAGCAATCTGCTCCTTTGACAGAAGTTGGTTTCTCAACTGCCGGCTCCCAATCTACTTGGTCATAAACAGAATAAGGGTGAGCCCAGCGAACGTCATAGTTCACACCAGCAGCGCGAACATTTGGCCCAGACACACCTGCATCGACCATATCTTCTGCCTTTGTGTAGCCAACACCTTGTAAACGCACCAACCAAATTGTTGATTCGTCAAGTAGCATCTCGTATTCTTCGATTCTCCTCTCAAATAATTTGACTTTAGCGATCATGCGGTCAGCGAAACCAATTGGGATATCTCGCTTGACTCCACCAATACGAGGATAATTGTAATGCATTCTTGAACCACCTAATTCTTGTAGCAAATCTAGGAACATCTCCCTATCACGCATACACCAAGTCATCAATGTTAGAGAACCAATATCCGGTCCAAATGCGCCAGGCCACATCAAGTGCGAAGCAAGACGTTGTAATTCTGCAGAGATTAATCGTATGAATTCTGCCCTCTCAGGAACTTCAGCCTCTAGCAGGTCTTCTGCTGCATAGATGTATGAGTTTGCCCAAGTCATTGCAGATACGTAGCAAAGACGATCGCAATAAGGAGTGATTTGAGTAAAATCACGTGATTCGCAAATCTTCTCAACACCGCGATGGATGTATCCAAGTTCGGCATCGGTATCGACGATAGTTTCGCCATCGACTTTTACGCGCAGTGTCCAAAGACCGTGCGTCATCGGGTGCTGAGGTCCCATTGTAATCCACATTTGTGCCATGATGTTCACCTCACTTTTTGCGGCCCTCGTCCGCTGGTTTACGACCAAACCCTTGGGGATCATCGTACATTTCATTATATCCGTGGTATCGCAATTTGTGTTGCTTTTGTAACGGATGGAATTGTTCTGGGCTATCGTGTGGATTGAGAACGCGGTGCATGTTTTCATGGCCTTCGAAATTGATACCTACTAAGTCCCATGTTTCTTTTTCATTCCAATCAGCGCCAACCCAGATTTTTTGGATAGAAGGGACTGTTGGTGTATCTCCTTGTTCAAGCGCGATAAGGACTTCGAACTCTAAGGGGATGTCGTTACCACTCAAGTTCTCAGCGATATGCGTTGTGTTAGTGTGTGGTTTTACATTTGAAACTGGCATCCGCATCATGTGGTATGCGACTTCCCAGCCTCTTTCAGCAGGTCCATCTGGGAAATGTGTGCCAGTTACCATTGAACAATAATTTACAGAGAGATCATACTTCATGAATTTGGCAACTGCTAGCCAGTGTTGCGGAGTAGCATGAATTCTAACGAATGGCATCTTAAAGGAATTTGAATGGTGCTCAACGGTCGATTCAATGCCGCTACCTGAGAAACGTTCATTCAAAACTGCAACACATGATTCTGCTGCACTATCACTTTGTTCAAGAGTTACTCGCATTCCCATGTTCAGTCCTCTCCTACAATAACTGGCTTCTCTCCATCACGGCCAGTGCTTGGAGCACCACCAATGCGAATTATCTTTTCACGAAGTAAGCCAAAACCATCGATTAAGGCCTCAGGGCGTGGCGGGCAACCAGGAATGTATACGTCTACTGGAATTACCGTATCTACTCCTTCTAGAATATTGTATGATTGGAAATATGGGCCACCAGAAATTGCACATTCGCCCATGGCGATACAGTATTTTGGCTCGGGCATCTGCTCCCATAGACGAACGATTTTGTCAGCGAACTTCTTTGAAACTGGACCATTTACCAGCAATACATCAGATTGACGAGGGGATGAACGGAACAAAACACCGAATCTGTCACCATCGAACCGAGGTGTTGCTGCTGCTGCCATTTCAATCGCGCAGCACTTGATTCCCAAATGCAGTGTAAATAATGATTTACGGCCAGCCCAATTGAAATAGCGCCCTGCTAAAACTCCAAGGAACTGTTTGATCTTGGTCGCTTTTAGGGCTTCATCGGTGACATCGCCAACCATTTCCACTAAAGCCCTACTGTTGAAAGCTGCAAAATTTTCTCCATCATTAGCCATAATATTTCACCTCAAATGTAGATGCGCCCTCTCTTTCGGAATACATACCAAACCCCAGCAGACATAGTGCTGAAGAATATTGCTAGAATCATCATTGCCATCTTGGCATCCTCGACTGCAGTCTCACGGCTATTTTCTGCGAGTTCTGGTGAAGTCGCATTACCAACTACCATTCCGCCCAAAACCAAGAACATGAATGCGACGTCAAAAACTAAGAAAATAATCGCGTACCAATAGTATTGAAAGTGGAATTGGATCATTGCATCTCCAACTGGCTCACTACCACATTCAAAGGTGGTTAAACGGCGCGGGTAGAGGCTGTGGTCGACCTCATATCCTTCCAAAAGATATGATTTTGTGATGTGCGGTCGAGCGGGATCGACCTTAGGTCTAACAACCCAAGTTATGAGGAAATTAGTCAGTGGCATTATGATGCCAAGAATTGCCAAAAAGCCAATTGATAGATAGGCACTTGGAACTGATTCTATGCCGGACATTTAATCACCGCCGCACAGCGCATACGCTGTGCGATTTGTCCGACTAGAAGACCACCCATAAGCGTTACCAAATGGACCCCCTACATAGAGCGGCTCAGTATCCCTTTTAGCACATTCAGCAATTATTTTTTATTCTAAATCTATGAAGCCGGTAATCATGGCTTTTTACGCATTAAATATGCAACTAATAATGAGATTACTAATCCACTTGCAATCAGCGAAGTAGAGTTACTACTCAAAGTATCACCAAATAATCCAGAATCTTGTGTTCCGTGTATAGTGAACTCAAGGTTTTGGCGATCTACCACACCGGTTTCTACTGGTTCAGAAGAGAGTGTGAATTTGAATGTGTCATCCATCTCAGCATCGCTTGGCGGACGTATGGTTACTTCGATAAGAATTGATGAATCTACATCTACCCAACATACCATATCCCCACCTTCACGGTTACACTCGTATGCGTTATCTAGAGAAATGCTCCATCCGCGTAAATTCTCTGAAGTGAAAACTCGGAATTCTGAGCGTATATTACCCGTGTTGTATAATTCAATTTCAAATTGCGTCTTTTCCGAGAAAGAAACCTCATATTCTACGACTATTTCTTCATCCATTTCTTGACTCATAAAAGTCAGTTCATAGATGATTTGAACATCTAATGCAATTGAAACTCTTCCGGAACGATTAGCTGAATTCGACTCACTCATAACCACAACCTCCAACACGCCTCCATTGCCAGTTTCGGCACTCGGGTTGACCGTTATTGTCAGCAAAAAGTATTGTTCGAATGGCCTTGCTTCGTGTCCGGCAAACAAATCTAATCCTAGCATTATTGATTCCATGTCATTTTTGGTGGATTCGGTGATTGGCGTTGCGGATTCGTCTAATACGAATTGACCTCTTGTCAGATTCCAAATCCCATAACCCACAGGAATTTGAACTGGCTCATCTACTGTCCAATATCCATCCATTTTCAAAGTTCGAGTTGCAATCCCTTCCAAACCATTGATTTCAAACACAGCGTAGTCTTGGACATCGCCCGTGTTTTTGACCCATAACCCGTATTCTTTGACGCCATCTGGGGCTAGAGTAGCCATTCCAGTACGTCCATCTAAACCGCCATCCTCTAAACGGACATCCATCTGGTAATTTCTATCCGATTGGATTGCTAGCATGGTCAATTCTCTTTGATTGTCTGGTATTCCATCATCATCTAGGTCTTGTGAATTAGTATCATCTTTGTTGGTTATTCTAATGGTTAATCTGCTGCTATCGAACTCTTCTACACCATCAATACTCACTACAAGGTATACGAGCATTGTATTTCTAGGCGCAATGTTGATTTCAGTAAATTTATTTCCATCGGCATCTTCGAATGATGTCGCCCAATTCGGAGTAGCTGTTTGCGACATTACTGCACAGCGGAATGTGTCTTCTATGTTGCCAGTGTTTTCAATTGTGATCGGGAAACTAACTTCCGTATCAGAGCGCCCGGTTTGATCGGGTGAAATTGCATCAACTTCCATATCGTGATTGGCTGCGACTGTAACTGCCAATGTAACATCAGCAAAACTAACTGCACCGTTGTTGGATTGGACTGTAAGAATAATATCTACTTGCTCATCTGCCAGAGCATTATACGGGACGTTAACTTGAACCTCAATGTCTCCACTTCTTTCATTACCATATTTTGAACCAAGTGAAATAGTTGATTTAGACAGTTCAACACTCCAACCCTGGGGTGGTGAAGATGAAGATATCCTGAACGTATCTGCACCATTTCCTTGATTTGTAACTACCAGAGTAGTAGTGCCATTATCACCTGGTTGGACATTTGACATGAATGAATTAGAAAGTGAAGCTGAAGCGTCATGAGATTGACCTAAGATAATTCTAAGATCTTTAGTACACTTAACAGAACTACCATCTTTACCTTGAATCGCTACAACAGATTCTGAACCTGCTTCAACTGAATCATCAGGGTTAACTAACAAATCAAAGGTTCTTTCATCATTCATAATTCCTGAGGATGCCCCATCAACGCTCACCCAGCTCGCTTTTGAACCGGATTTTCCAACAGATATTGTCCAGTCAACATTTCCTTCATTGACGAACATGACCTTTAGATTTCCTTCCGCACCGGGTGCAACTGTGATGGAATTCTTAGTCAAGGAAATGGAACATTCATGCAACTCTGGAACTGTCAAATCAAACTCTTGTGTATCGCTTGTACCCCCCAACGTGTCTTGAGTTACTACGCCTTCGACATCCCAGCAATACTTGTCTGCTGCCTGTCCTTCAGGCACATCAACTGAAATAGTGACAAACTCACTTTCATTGGATGCAACAGTTACTGATGATTCACTTAGAGTGACGTCGATTAATCCGTAGTTATTAGAACAACCTGGGCCGGATACTTCGTTAACAGCCAAGTTAATTGTTTCCTCCTGCTGACCAGTATTTTCAACTTCAAGGCTGTATTCAACTTCACTTTCTCCGGCCCATGTTTTTGACGGTGATGACATCTTCAAATCAACACCAAATATTGCACTACCTGAGCCATCTCCTGCAGTTGTAGTAACGGTTGAAGTTTCTTGAGCAGGTGCGCCGGGAGGTGTTGCTCCGTCAGCGGCAGAAACGGTGACCGTTGTATCACAACTGGCCTCAGCGGTTTGAGTCAAAGTTACATTCATAGTAGTCTCTTCAAAGGTCCCAGCATCTATCGGTCCTGAAATTTGGCTTGCTTGAGAGGAATATTGGCCACATTCAGCAGTTCCTTCTTCACTTGAAGATATTTGGACAGTCACTGGATCTGAACCTGTATTGCGAACACGAATTGTATATTCTCCGGATTCACCCGGATTTATTTCTAGTCCGTTTGGCATTATTGTGACGGTTATAGAAGCGTCACGTGCCCCATCAGCAGAAGCGGTTGGAGCTATGGTTGGAACCATGGAAAATACTAGCAAAGCCATTAACAGAATTGCAGCCTTTGACTGCTTCCTTGGTTGATTTTCGCGGGAGTCCATGACTCCCGGAGAAGCCATCACTATCATAAGGCTATGCTCAGATGTGTAATAAAACCAAAAATGCGAGCATTTTTTTTATTGGCGGCATCATGCTTTGATGAATTCGCTGGCAAGTGCTTGACAGTTTGCGCAGTGTTCTAATTGTGAAATATCACAGCCATCTATTGCAACTCCGTGATACCTTGCGCCACAAGAAGGGCAACCGATAATATCCTCTGTAACTGAAGATTTACATAACCAACACATTGTAACTGGCTGGGAATCATTTTCTTGCTCTTTTTCAATCGCTTGTATTGGCGCAATTATTGGTTGTGGCGTGAATTTCTGTGGTGAAGGGGCCGCTTTTGGTGCCGCTAATTGGTTCGCTGAGAGAGATGTAAGGCCGTTGACAGGCGGTAAGTTCTTCTTTTCAGACTTACTATTTCTATACAATACAACTCCAATTAAAGACAATATTACTAGAATTAGGGCGATCGCAACTCCGTTATTGATGAATGATTCACTAGCAGTTCCGGTAGGCTCTCCTTCTGCTGAAACATCAAATGATACACTCGGGTTTGAAAGTGAATTAGATTGTTCAAATTGTAATGTTATTATTCCATCTCCTGGGCGATCCGCCCTCACATTGATTCTAACAACCTTTGATTGACCAGCTTCAAGAGATATTACATCATTGCCAATTATTTCACAATACCAATTCTCGGATGCGATGGCTTGGATTTTGTGCGACCATGCTACATTGCCAGAATTTGTTACATCGATTGACACTGTCTCTATCACACCTGTTGCGAACTTTTCATTTCTTGATGCATCCCATGTGGCAGATTCTACAGAGGCCACATATAATCCGACTTGTTCGACATATTCGACTCCATTACCCTCCAATACCACCGTGAAGGAAGGTTCACTTTTAGGCGCCATATTTCCTGAAATCAGAATAGAACATTGTAGTAATTGGAATTGTAAATATCCTACAACTCCAATATTTCGGCACTCCCCGAATAGTCCTGGGTCTAGAGTGACTGAAACTGAAGGCTCCCAATCAACATCTGCGTTATTGCCCACTAACCAAGTGAAGTTAAGACTCTCTCCGCTCGGATGTGAGCCAGTACCCAATGGATGGCCATATGAGGTTCCATCTGCAAGTATGAGTGAAGAAAAATCTAATGTTGGTTCCGCTAAGATTTCAACATCAATATATCCGGTCCAAGAATACCTATCTGAGCCATTGTCAAGATTGAATTGTATTTCTCCTGATTTTCCTAAACCTTGTGAATTAACCGTTACAATGATGTTTCGAGTAGATGCCCAATTTAACTCGATTATATCGGTTGATGAAGCCCATTGCCAACCACTTGGCAATTGTATTGATGGAGTTAAATCTAGGTCAACATTACCACTATTTTGGATGCTAAACATTAGGCTGAGAGACGAATCTGGCCTCATCTTTCCAAAATTATTTTGTAAGTCAAGATCTATCTCTTTTATTTCCATTACTTTTATTGGAATATTATATACATAGGATATTGGATTTTCAGTCTGGGAAACTGCCGTTAATTTTACCATTCTTTCAGCACCCGCTCCAGTCATTACTTGCGGAGGAGTGAATGTGATACCGAGGTTTTTCTGACCATCCTGGCTAATCAATCCGGTTGAACCAGAAATTGCACCTGGCTCACTGCCTAAATCGTCGAATCCTGCTTGCCATCCGGCTGGGGCTTCCAAGAATAGGTCATAGCCAATATCATCATTACCAATATTGAAAAATCTAACATCTATGCTTGTCGTATTGACTGGGTGCACTGGAACAATTTGATAATCATATTCAATATTTACTTTAGATAGACTTGGAACTACTAAGTCTAGTGCATATGGATAATTTACCCCATTATCAACATCTATTCCGATTAAATTAATCCGGTATGTGCCTGGGTCAGGAGGGGTCGGATGGACTAATGTAACTGTTATTTCTGTTGATTGTTGACCTTCAAGTGAGTGGTTTACTTGTGTTGTACCAACATACCACGGTAAAGCCAAATTGTTTTCAACATGAATCAAATTATCAACAAATAATGATGCATTGGTGGCTATCAATGCCGTATTGGTGAGGGAAACATTCCATGAAGTAGCAGAAGATTGAGTGTTATCTAAAAATGTAATTTGGGTTGTACTTGATAATTTCACACCTGGAGCAGTAACATTGACCACGATGTTATGCTGATTATTATTTTCAAGTATTTCTTCAATATCATCATCTGGGTCTATTGTGAAGGTAAGTGTTGTCTGTCCAGAAGTCACTGGAGTCCAAGTCCAGAATAGTGTCTTAGCAGATCCTGCACCTAAATCGATATTTTTACGAGTTATCTCTGTTGCATTAACTAAAAAGACAACGTCAAAGGATTCGGCTTCAACGTTCCCGGCATTGAATACTTTGGTTTCTATATGAACTTGATCGCCTACTTGCGGAATGCTAACATCCATTGAAAATCCATCTACCATCACCATTGGGTCAGGTCGTAAATCATTGACACCATAACCCATTACTGCAATTGAATAAGTCTGGGCTGAACTACCTCCTTGGTAGGTATTTTTTGCCTTGACAGTCCAGACGCCACTCATAGCATAATCCAGTAATACGACTTCCAAATTATTAGTATCATCTGCACTTCCACCGGTTGTTGAAGCTCCGTTAGCAAAATCATTTCCTTTGTAGATGGTTCCATCAGGAGAAGTTACGATCAAATCTAAATTATTGACTAATTTCTTTGTTGAAAAGGAAGAACCTCTCTCATCGGACCATGTCAAAACAACCTTGAATTTACCATTGTTTTGTGTCAAATTGAATGTATATGATTTTGAATTACCTGAACCTGAAAGCACTGACCTATCATCTACCCAAATCCCTTGTCCGCCTTGAGGCGCAAGAGTATCTCTAAGATTGATTCGCCCCCATCCTTCATCGTTGTTAGGAATATCCCTTGCACCTATATCTTGGGCGCCAAGAACAAGTAATGCCTTGACCAAAGCACCTTGTGGAGCTGGGCGTTGTGCTATTTCCTCAAGGTATTCTCTGACCATCGCTGCAGCACCTGCTGCATTTGGAGTTGCCATCGAAGTCCCAGTATATTCTAGATACCAACTATTTGACCAAGTTGATCCAGAAGTATCTGTTGCTTCTTGAGCACGGCATGAGCGAACATAACCACCCGGTGCAATGATGTCAGGTTTTATTCTACCATCATCAGTAGGTCCACGGCTTGAACCACTCATCAAAGTGTCAGGTGCGCCAGAATAACGATTCTGATGATTACCGACTGAAAGGCTGTTTTTTGCAGTGGCTGGAGGTGAAACTGTTCCGCTTGCAGGACCGTCATTTCCAGCAGCGAATAGAATTGTCAAACCCTCTCTGCCGTTGTAATATTTGTCGTAATAATTTGCTCTATCATCAACATCTTCCGCTTCAGAATCATATTTTCCTTGCTGGCTTGCTGCACTTGAACCCCATGAGTTAGTATGGGTTCGCGCACCTGCACTATATGCTGAATTCATCAAATAATTGAGAGAAGGTGATTGGAAATTACCACTATTGTCGTTCTCCATCGCCTGGAAATATAATTCTGCAGAAGGTGCTACTCCTGCATATCCACCTTTGCTACCATCGCCTAATACCGTGCATGCAACGTGAGTCCCATGACCTGAATGTTTGTCTGCGGTAGAACCATCTCCAATCACATCATTACTACTAACCACTCTCGTACCAAAATCGCCATGATCTTCGTCCAATCCTGAATCAGCAACTGCAACCATTTGCCCTGATCCATCTAAATCAGTAGTAAAGTATGATTTCATCACAGTAGTTTTCATATTACTACGGGCGTTATCATTATCAATAGTAAATTGCGGATTAAAACGGAATGAACGAACACTAGGTTGAATGATTAATTCTGCAATGTGTTCACTGTTCAACTGCCCTTCATAACGCCCTTCATCCCATTTTATTATTTCAGACAAGCCTACTTTGGAAACTTCTTCAAGAGACTGGAAAATAGTAAATCCTTGCTCATCTATTAATTCTACAGAATCAACCGGACCTAATTCATCTCTCCATCCTTCGAGCCTCACCGCTTGTCCTTGGAGGGCATTGGTTCCATCGGTTAGCATCAAGACATCCAATATTGCATCATCGATTAAGAGTGCTAATGGAACTTGATGAGTTGCGACAACGCCTTGCACATCGCTTGCTTGCAGAATTGAATTTGAAGTGCCTTGGATGATTAATCCTGAAGGTGCAATGAATTCTCTAATCGTTAATCCTTGAATATCATTCAATTGTTGCCTTGCTTGTTCCATTCGTATTGAATCATCTACTATCAAAAGTGAGAGGTCTGGGCGAGTTTGCAGCAGTTCCATCGGCAATGGTCTTGATGCTGTGAATCCGTATTGGTTAAAATCACCAATCCGTGATGATGCTATATTTGGCCTATCCTCAAGAGAATTTGTATGGTCATATTCACCAACTGCATCTGAATATACACCATCTACCAAATCAAATCTAACCCATTCGGTTTGGCTTGAATCCAGTTGTGATACATCCGTTTGTTCACCCGTAGGGTGAAGCATAGGACTTAGACTTTGCAACACGAATATTACAACTAAGCACAGCGCCATCCTAAGAGAACTGCTAGTTTGCACAAGTTAAGGGCTGAACCGCCCCGCTTTATCGCTTCGGGTGCAATGATTGCGAAGTATGTCAAAACAAAACATAATCAAGAGAAGGGCCATGTGCTTTTATCGCCTTCATCAATGAATATTTCACTTGACCAATGACCAACATTATGATACCAGTCTTGACGGTTGTCATCGCCATTGTAATCGGTCCATTCTATATGCGTATGAACTATGTAATTATCCCAAATCGTGTAACCAGAAACTAGCATTTCCAAATCATCACCTGCTATGGAAGAATGGGCTGAAACTTTATCCAGTTCAATTCTCATTTGATCTAAAACTAAACCATCAACATCTTGGAATTCTACATGAATTACAACATCGATGATATCCCGGCTACCATCATTTGTTAATTCAGACATCATCAAATGCCCACCACGTTGTTTGTAATGTGTTTCAAGAACTACTGAATCTCGTGGCAGTACCCAGTACCATCCACTGAGAACAACTCCTATCATCAAGAGAATTACAAAACCTGCCAGCACCACTTGATATGGGTCGACTTCAATCACTTTGTCACGAAGAATCTTTGCTGCTTCTTGAGCGTATTCCCAGTCATCTCTATCCTCTTCATTATCGCTGTCAAATGCTCCTAACTCAGCTTGTTTATCCAAACCTCTAGCCATCAATCCACCGGTCTCTGTGATATCATCCTCATGAACTAACAGTTCGCCGTCTTGGCCCACTGCGATTTCCTTTGATTGCGATCTATCTGTCATGTAATCACCCTAGTAGCATTAAGCCTGAAGCAAGCATTGAAGTCAACGGTTCGATGACCATGATGTGCCTTGTTTCAACAGCGCCACCCGTCAAGGTTCCAACCAATGAAAGGTCAGTAACAATCCCATTAACACCTAGAGAAGACGCTGTTGGTATTACCCCAGTGAATTGTGCATCGAGAAGAACTGCTCTACCATCTAGAACAACACCATCTAATGATGGATAGTAAAATCCGGGCTCTATTGTAGCCTCTGCACTTACTATGATTCTGCCATTAGTGATATCATCCAAGACAATTATCGGATACTTAAATGGCCCTTCATGAATATGAATTGTTGCAGATTTCAAATCCTGTCCTACGATTTCAATTCTGTCAATTGTAACTCCTGGTGCACTTGGAACATTACTTTGACGAATGTATACTCGCTTGACCCCGACGCCTGATGAATCAACCTTCATACCCCAATCTTCAGTTGGTACAAGTTCGAAGCGCCTCGGTAAATCCTCAGCCAACATCAAAATATCCCCTTTGGAGTCAATCGCTCTTCCATTTGCTTCCAGATACAAGTCCATATCATCTGTATTCGAAGTATAATCTAAGCTCATCATTCCTTGGAAAGAAGACATTTCCCGGATATCAAACACAAGTTGAGGTTGCGCTTTCAGCTGCATAACTCCAGGTAAATCTCTCATGAAAACTGTAGCAGGCCACCAAAAGCCGTCAATATATCTCATCGATTGCAACATGATCGCATCTGCGGAATGCTCGTTTATTCGATATTCCATTGGCACTTCAATATCGACCAATAATACATCACCAATCGTTGCTGAGAAATCTGTTGATTGAGGAACACCAATGATAAGTGCCTCAATCCGGTTCATAACATGTTTATCAATAAATATCGCATGTGCTGAATTTAATCTTGCCCCTATATCATAGTACATGTCAACTGTAACGCGCGGTACGGTTAGATTGTCTTGTGTAGAAAATACTGCATTGGCGACCACATTGTTAGGTTTTTGATTATCAAGTCCATCTAAGACTAATTTCAAATCTTTTCCATCAAAACCATTTACTTCGAATGTCAATTGCTGGCGTTCAGGTTGCCATTGGTCTAATTCAATATCTAATTCATAAGTTGGAATACCATCAAGTGTTCTGAAATCATATTCGATTAGAATCGTTCCAGGTGGTAAATTCGGTAACCATGAGCGAATATGCCATGCGCGTCTATCTTCAATGGTGATTCCTTGTTGTTGCCATTTTGACAAATTTACACGAGCTATTTCTTCATCTGTGATAACCGAATCTGAAAGCGAATCAACCAATATTCGGGAGTCGGTGATATTTGCTGCCTCTAGTGCGCTGACTACAGAATCTGCCTCATCGCTACTAATCATGCCATCTTCTAGTGCAGAATTGACAACTTGACGGCTAGAAAGAGTAAATGTTGGCATTCTTGAAAGATTAAAGATTATACGAGTTTGTTCTTCAACTTCCATTGAAAAACCATGCTCCCAATCAGGAATATTGTCAACATTTGTGCCTTTAGTGAAATCAGCAGTAATGTCAAATTCTTCACCTGTTTCTAGATTCAAACCGATTGCCATATCTGCATTATTTCCTGAAGTTCCTGCTAAATCCATTGTCATGGAATGAATGAAATCATTTACGACTGTTCCGAAGTCGACAAGATCGCCCAAAAAGAATGATACTGCTTCAATTCCTTCACCATCTCCAAAGTCAGGGAGTTGTAAATTTGTTGAATCTACTGAACTTGGATATGCCATGGTGATATTTGCAGGTAATGGATCAAGCCTTGCCTTACCATTAAGGCCTAAAAATGGATCATCGTAAATTGAAACATCCTCCATCAGTACGTTAAATGGTGATGAACTAGAACGCAATAATTGTATTCGGGAATTTCCTTCGGGACCGCTAGCAGATGGTACAAGAGGTGACAATCTTTGCAGACTAGTAACATTAGAAATCTGAGTACTGAGACTCGCTTCACCACTGTTTACATCAACCCAATATCTGAAATGATCTCCATCCATGGTCAATGGTTGTGATGCATTTGTCATTTGAATTTGGATTGAATCCATCGGTTCGCTAGCAACATAACCGATTGTATCCCCTAGTAATATAGAAAACGAGGCTGGAAGACCAGCAAGACGTATTGCATTTCTTTGCTCTCCGGATGTACCACCATAGGTGATAGTGCCGATAGGGGTGCTTGCCGAATACGATAATTCAGAACTTGTTTGGACAACGGAAAAACTGCTAGGACGATTTGAAACCGTTGCTGATTGTTGTACTGCATCATCAAATATGGCGCCATGATGTTTGATATGACCAATCAACAATGGTCCACCTTCAATACCATCTAATTCCATGTTTCTAATTTCATTCACGGGGTCAAAGGCATGCCTAATATGGCTTATACCACCAATTCTTACGCTGATTGCAACAGGTACTAGTGGTGGTTGGCTACCTAACCTACCGGCTACAACATCCAAATCCATATCTTGGGAAAGCAGAATATGGTCCATCTCAGGAAGCCAAGGTTGGTCTGAGGAGGAGATTGCTAATTCCAGGCTACCAATCTCCATCGGCCCTCTTACCGATGTTGGTAAACTCTGCTTTATTTGATTGTAACAATTGACATTAACTTCGCCACCGCTTGAACCTGCAGTCCCTACAATAGAAGATGGCAATCCATTAACAACATCGCCGATATCCAAAATTATTTCAACGAGTGAGAGTAGCGCGTTATCGAATACTTGTGCGACTGAATTTAAATTTGGATTATCAAAATTAATTCTTCCAAGACCGCTGCTTGGAACTAAGAAACTACCCTGTACAACTATTGCTTTTGGTACATTATCAATTGCGACTTGCAGAGAGGATGAATCATTAGCATAGCCGCCTCTCATGAAAGTTGATTTGTATTCCAATCGATCTATTGATTCTGTTCCAACAATGGCGATTAATGTGTTTGGTGGGCTGCTTGGGTTCACTGGTAATGTTGGATCATTGACATTGTCATCTTTGTCATCTGTGAAATTTTTAATTACGATAATCAATGACAATCTAGTTGGCATATCCCCTGGGAGGTTGGCAGAACCCGGTGCTTCTCCAATCATAGTGAAAACCGCATTTATTTCATCGCCATGTAGAGTACCTGACGGTAACCCTCTAATCCAAACCCTTGAATCGGTGATATTTCCAAACGGTAAATCTCCTTCTGGAACCTCGGACCGATCTTCATAATAATGGACATAAAGGTCTATGCCGGTGTCAGAATAAACTTCTACTGTGTCAGATGAGTTCTTACCAAGATTGTCATTTCTCAAAGTCAAATCAACTTCACCTGGAAGTAATGTTGAACCTTGTTCTGGATGGAAACCTGCATCGATATATGCCAATTCCAAAACGGGGACAGACTCTCCCGAGTTTGATTGCCCAAAGTGAACATAGCCAATACCGACACTAAATCCACATTTGTGCATACGTGATTCTGCCATATGGTCATTGATTGGGTCGAAATAATCATCATCTTCACAATCGGTTTGACGATCCGAAGAATCGTAGTTCGGATTGAGAATTCTTAATGCATACGGTGCTGATACTGCGGTCAATGTTAGTTCGGATGAGTTGACTTGGCCGCCTATTAACGCTGCTACCAGTGCAAAGGCACTGGTGAAAGCTGAATTGACATCAAATGTCATCCTTTGAATTCCGACTCCTAATGAAAAATCATTTGGGGGCTGAGTGAAACGTGTATCGATTACTATTGCATAAGATTCTGAATTGTCTAAGGTAATATCAAAGGATAATCCCTTCATTAGGCTGACTTCCAAGTGTGCAAGTTCATTCCATAACGGGTCATTTTGATTGAGAGTGGTTACCGCCCATTTGAAAGTAGGCCGTATCCAAATCTCCTCGATAAGAGGGATTATATCATCGCTGAATTCAACGCCTATTCCTTCACCGATTGTGGCAATTCCCTCAACCGTTAATGCAACAGAAAGGTCATCGACGCCATCACCATCAACATCGATATAATTCTCAAATAACGTTAATCCACCACTAGCGGTGAAAATTTCACCCGTGAATGTACCTGAATCCCAAGCCTCATGCGATGGCCCATCATTCCTTGCAGAATAATTAACATAAATTGCATAGGTATTTACTCCAATGCCCAATAAATTGTCTAATCCAAATTGTTCAGTTGAAAATAAAGTTTCAAACAGATTGTAAGGCCATCCATCTGGATGTGTGGCCTCTCCAATGAGGAATTGATACGGCTTAGGATGGTCTGCCTCATACGGCGTAGAATCCCGCATTTCGATATCCTCAAGATAACTATCCGCTTCACTTAATGCATCAGTAGTAGTAATTGGTCTCGCTGCAGCATCAACAAAGGCCAATGAATTATCTGCACCTTGGACAGCGATTAATGATTCACCGCTCTGCTCCCTGTCTGCCAATGTTTGGGCAAGAGCGTCAAGAACTCCAAAGTCATCTGTTGCTACGCTAACATCTGCATTGACTGGTACTGCGATTGAAGACATCATTACCAAGACGAGGAAAATTGACATTCGCCTAGGGTCTGCCTTTTGTGGCAAACCTTGGCGTATCAAGCGAGGCTTCCGCTCATCCATATACTAAAGGAAGATTAACACCTATGAGAAGCATTCGCCTCTTTGCATACTTATAGGGCCATTTCAGTAATTAATATTGGCCATCAAAACTGCTTCACTGACCTACAATAGGCAGTAATTTATGCACTAATTAAATTGTCCACTTGACAAGATGGGCACGCTACAACTGCTTTAGGAACACCAGCTGGGAGTGTGATCTCAAATCCTGCTCCACAAGATTCGCAAACGCATTTCAAGTCTGTTGCAACTGCAGTAATTTGTTGCTCTACAACTGCAGGAACTTGTTGTTCAACAACTACAGGACGCGTACTAGATACTCCTTCAGGAAGGGCAATTCCACCACTCTCAACCAATGCTTTAGGTGCTTCATTTTGAATCGGTTGTGGTGCAGAACCTGCATCTTCTTGCAGTAATGCTGATGCTTCTGCTGCTGAGGCAAGACTTCCTGCACTCATTTGAGGTGCTTGAGAGAAGCCGCTATTACTTGCATATCCAAGGTCCGCAGTATTTTCATTACCATATATTGACTGTAATTCTGCTTCCTTCTGTGCTAATTCTATATCGGAACTTGATTGTACTTCTCCTGCATCTAGCCCTGCTAATTGGGTAGCACTGGCAAATAATGGCAACGATCTAGTTTGTTTCACAGTAGCCAAGTGAACAATCACTTCTGCTTCAGATAATCCTCTTCCCAACAAAATTTCGCTTGCGATCCGAGATTGCCATCTTCTATGGCCCAAGATTGCAACTACAGATGTAATCGCTACAACAAATAGAACCAAAAACAGAATCGGAGTGAGTCCGTCTTGTATTGGCGCCGATGCTACATTGACTGCAAAGGCATGTGAATCTGAATTGTTTGATTCATCAAATACGGTTAGAACTACTTCATTGCGGCCAATTTTATTGAAGGTGATACTAGTTTTATATCCTAATAAATCCGCATCATCCCTAGGATTTCCATTGTTATCAGTATCCTTGCTCGGTTGCAAATCCCAGTGATAACGTAAATCGGTGATATCATCGTAGGAATCTGTGGCTGAAACTGTGAAAGTAAGTTTTTCTCCAACAGTTCCTGCAGATGCAAATCCTTCAAGACTGGATGAATCGAGTATTGGAAGTGTTGTATCTAAGACAATCACGCTAGTCATCACCGAATTTGTATTACCTGCTCCATCTGAAACTGTTAGCCCAATACTGTGGCTACCAATGTCATTCCAACTTAGAAGAATTGAATTGTTTTGGCCATATGGTGAACCATCGTAAGTCCATGCACAGGTCAATTCTGTGTAATCATCAGTACTTGAATCACAGTTGAAAGAAATAGATTCGTCAATATTTACTCTCCATCCATTACTGACCGGCAATCCACTGCCGGTAATCCTAGCAACTGGGTCTACGACATCAATCACTGTAATCGAGTGATTTGTTTGAGCGATTTCTCCCGTTTGTGAAGTCGCGGTCAAGGTTACTGTTTTGACACCTGGGGTTTGCCAACTAGCTTCAACTTCCCAGCCACTAGCATCGCCATTTGCTAAACCATCAGCGGAATAAAAATCCCAACTCAATGTATCGATTTGTTGTAGCATATTCGGAGTCAAATATGCATTCAAGGTGATTGATTGTCCTATTGCCACTGTAGAATTGTCTTCATCATCAATGATTGGATTTAGAGGTGGAGCTAACTCAACTCTAACCGTCATTCTAACCTCTTCGCTTCCATCGGCACCACCCACTGGAGTGTCAGTATTATCTGCGATAACAACTAATTCTTGGCCATCTAATTCTGCAGGAACCAGCCAAGTCATAGAAGCGGAATCAGCCACATTTTGCAAATCTCCACCATTAACATATAGTGAACCTACGCCACCACTTGCATACAAGTCATACATTTGTTTTGTTTGTAAATATACATCAGCTTGTCCTTGCAAAGCCCATGCGGAAATAACAATCGATGTTCCTGCATCTAATTTCAAATCATCACCAGATAATAGCACTTGACTACTTTGGTCATCCATCTGAATCAAATTGTGGAATGGTGTCCAATAAGATTGGTCCATTTTATCTACCGAGATAGAAACTTGTGATTGATTTCCACCCTGATCACCCATGCTTTGGTCTCCATCATGAGCCAAGTTATCTAGAACAACATACCATGTTTTCGCAGTAATAGATGCTGGAACTTGCCAATTGAATTGGTATTGTCCTTCCGCATTTTCTGTGCTTACAATCTGTTCAAAGGCGTTGCGATATGATTGGCCTAAGTCATATGTTTGGACGCTAGTCTCATCAAAGAGCAATAGGTCGATAGATTGTAAGATTGTTATGTCAAATTGATAGACATCTCCCGATTGTAATTGTCCTAAATTCACTTTGACACAAACTCCACTATTTATTCCAATAGAGCCTGGAATGCTTGAGATATCTTGTTGTAAGCAATTCGGAGTTGCTCGCCCTGATTCGGCTGCAATCGCTGAAGGCCAAATCATCATGATGACCAGTATCAGAGCAACGATGCGAGATTGCATGTTTTGGCCCTCGACTTAACACACTTCAATGGTTTGCTTGCTTGAATCAACGACTCCAGCCATTACCGTTCCAAAATAGATGGGCGATTTGGCCATCATTTTCAACAATTATTCTGTCACCATCTGAAAGTGCTGAGCAAGAAATTGCGCTACCTTGTAGAATTGATTGTGCCTCTCTCAAAGGTTCTCCTGAATCTTTGGTTCTAGAAGAATAATGAGTTATCGCTAGGTGTCTAGCGCCACACTGAACGGCTGTTCTTGCGGCGCCAGTAGCAGTGCTATGCAAGAAATCGTCAGCCCATTTTGCTGCATCTTCAACGAAAGTTGCCTCGTGAATTAATAGATCACAATTATCTAAATTTGTGATTCCTGCTGAGAGTTCTGCAGTATCTCCAGAGATTATTACGCGCAAGCCATTTTTAGGCTCACCCCTAAAGTCGCTAGCGTGTAATTTTGTACCATCATCCAATTCAATATCTTGGCCGCTAGCCAATGCTCCTTTTTGCTCAACATTGAGTCGGTTTTCTGCCGCCTTCATTCGATTGAAAGTACCTGCTTTGGGTTTTGATTCAACCATCCATGCACAAGAAGGTACTGAATGGTTGGTTTGCAAAGGGCAAAGTTTGTTGTTTTTCCATTTTGAAGGTTGAGGCATACTCTGTAACTGATGAACACTGTTTTGTTGTGCATCAAATTCTAGCCAGCGATTATTTCCAATATCTCCTAGCACCCAACGGATTGGATAAGACAAGGCTTCGTGATTCCCTCCTAATGATTGCCAATATCTGAACTGGCGGGCCAATTCTGCGGGAGGTGCTTGGTCAGGGATTTGTTGATTATTCAACAGTGAGTCGAATACTTCCTCGCTAGTAGGCCCCAATATCAATAATGGACTCTCCCTATTGTCTAAACTCATGCTCTGTAACCATGGCAATAATCCCCAGGTATGATCCAAATGCCCATGAGTCAAACATACTGCATCAATTTTTACTGTTTTCAAGGTTGTACCTTTCTCAAAAAGTTTCAGATTCTTGCGCTGATTAGCAAATCGTGTTTGGAAACCTTCACCTGCATCGATAACAACATTACCCTCATCACATTTTATGATGCTTCCACTAACTTGTCTTTTGGATGTAGGGCGGGCCGAAGCAGTACCAAGAACGTGAACATCGAATGCCAAATAATTCACCTCAGTTGAGCGGTATTGGAGTTGCAGGGAACCAACGTAATACCACGATACGATCTATTCCTCTAACCCAGCGCCATGGAACGGCTAGGTGGATACTTCCCTCGACTAATTGAGGGTCGGTTTCTCTAACGAATAAGTGGGTGCATTGCATTGTATTTTCATCGATGACTGCATCGTGAACAAGGCCGAGACGACGCCCATCTGGAAGATAGACCTCGAGACCTGAAAGTCTCGTCATCACATCTTCGCCTTGCACCATGTTTTGACCTGTAGTATAGCCCATCAATAAATCCGCCTATTGTAAAATGAATCATACAACGACAATTAATGAAGCCTTAACAAATCAAAGGCTGAAATGAATTGTGAGTAAATCACTTTCCACGGTTCAGATTTGCCTTTAGAGAAGGACGTAGCTTTTCTGCACCCTTACCCTTATTGAACAATCCACGACCGCGCTTTCCAGCAGAGGTCATACCACGGTAAACACGTCCTCGGTGGGACTTATTTCCATTTGCTCGGGAAAATACACCAAGTTGCTTGTCAGCGATTATTGATGGGTGGTCGGTATCGATCATGATAACTTCGTAGAACTTGTGCTTTCCATCTTGGCCAACCCAATAGGAGTTTAGAACTTCTAAATTAGGGAAGTGACGTGCAACACGCTCTTCTGCCATGCGCTGAATATTCTTACCCATGGTAATCTTCTTCATACCCATCTTGGATGGCTTACGCTTCATGTTAATCTTACTCTTACGAAGTCCACCACGGCGGACTCTAGTTCTGATTACAACAACTCCTTGCTTTGATTTGTAACCTAGTCTGCGAGCAGCATCTAAACGAGTAGGACGCTCGATTCGGCAATTTACCGGCTCTCTGCGCCATTCTGCCATACGAGTCTGACGATACATGTGAGGAAGTGCATCATTTGGACGCTTCCAAGTTGCACGAATATGATGATACAATCCTTGTGACATGTTGAACACTCTGCTTCTCAGCGTTCTGCCGACCTAACTCCCCTTTATGAGTCTGTCCACGCGGCTAAACAGAGTGCTATGTCGCGAATGGCCATCCTATACGCCGATAATTCACTTTGCTTAATGTCATTATTTCACACTATTGGCCCACCAAACACCTGAATAAATAGTAATAATTACTGCCTTTCTTGTTAAGTCAAAATAATCTCATCAATGTCTGTAACAATGATTATTTTAATTAGAGCTTTTATGGAATCGCATGGACATGATTACCCATGCTATCATCGGCGCCATTATCGCCGAATTAGCATTGTGGGAAAAGCCGTCTCAACAACGAAAACGTGGAAGATGGATAGGGGCGTTTTTAGGTACTGCGCCTGATTTTGCAGCGATTCCTGCACAAATTGTTTTTTCATGGTCAGCAGGTGATTGGCCTTGGATCTATGACCCTGCACATTGGGCTGGGGCTGAGAATTCTATGTGGCTTGCTGGATACTGGTTTACCCATTCTCTTCTTTTGCCATTATTGGTTTTTATTTATTTCAAACACAAAAATTGGCGAACTTGGACGTTAGTTGCATGGGCTAGTCATGCCGCTATCGACATTATATCACACACAGGAGCATGGTCTATGTGGCCCTTTTTCCCGTTACCTGGGCAAATAGAAGGTGTTGGCGATCCTTGGAGTTGGTCGCCATTTTGGTGGTTAATTTCAGTAATGATAGCATTGGCAGCATGGTATTCTGTTTCTGTGATGACAATGCAATGGAGAATCAATAACGAAAGAGTTTGACGATGAGCAGGCTCTTGAGCAGTTTGCACAACGGATGGTCATGGCAGGCCAAGTGACCGGGAGAGATGCGGTCCTCGCGGCATTACAACAAGGTCAAGACTTGGACATGGTATTGGTCGATAGAGAGAAAGATACAACTCTCATCAGAGAACTTTGTCAACAAAATGGAGTTCCTTTACAAGAGGGTTCAACCAATGACTTGTGGAGAATGTCGCATGATGGGGCACAAGATGCTTTGGCTTTGATTGGAAGAAATATTGAGGGAACTCTTGATGAAGTTATGCAAAGAGGTGGAACGATTTGGTTCTTTGACGGAGTTGAATACTCAACAAACCTCGGCTTTACAATACGAACTGCGGAAGTTTCTGGAGCAGATGCAGTTGTTCTCAATGTTGCTAAAACTCATGAAGAGAGAAGGACTATTCGCAGAGCTAGCATGAGAGCCGATCGCTTTCTTCCAGTTGTATATTCAACTAGTGAAGAGATTTTAGCAGCGGCAAAATTAAATCAAGTCAGAATAATCGTCGCCGAAGATACCGGTAAAGTAGGGCCTTGGGACGTTGATATGACTGGCGATGTGCTATTGGTTGTAGGTGCTGAAAAACATGGTGTTAGTCAATTGGTTCAAGATGCGGCTGATGAAATAGTAATTTTACCGATGGACGGATTTGTCCCTTCTTACAACCTGCAAGTTGCAGTTAGTGTTCTTGCAGTAGAGGCACTTAGACAACGTCGACTAAAGCAATAGGCGTTAAGTCTCTTGATTACTGATAGTGAAATAGCCTTGTCCTCATGCGGTTGGGGTTAAGTAGTGGAGCCAAGTGCGACGGATTACCTCGCTTAGCTCAGTTGGTAGAGCACCTGACTGTAGTTGTATTAGTACAAAACGTCTCAGCAGACATCAGGGTGTCCCCAGTTCAAGTCTGGGAGCGGGGACCA
>JAACCR010000088.1 GCA_009937205.1 Methanobacteriota archaeon
CAGCCAATAGTCTTCAAAGCATATGCGGAGTAGACCCCGGGGAAGCCGTTTAGATGCTGAATAAACAAACCTGCATCTTCAACTAATAACATGTCTTCTTTATTGGGAAGGTGGGGTAATGCTTGAGTTATTTTAGCTTGAGCCACCGAATATAAATCATCTGATTGTGGCTCTGAAATATCTTCATCGATAATCAATTGCTCAACTTCATAACCTAATTTATGGAGATGATGTTCAGCCTCTTTGACTTTACCCAAATTGCCGGTTAGGAACCAAATCTTCTTGCCCATGTGCATTGGCTTAGGCAGGGGGGTATTGATTACACCGCCTTGATGGAGGGATGATGAGGTGATTTCAAAGCAGTGAAGTTGGAAGGGGGGTTATGATGCAACAGTTTGGGTTAGTCGCCCTCGGGGGAGCAATCGGTGCTGCTCTTAGGTACAGTATTAGCCTATATTTGTCAGGTGATGGTTTTCCATGGGCAACACTCAGCGTCAATATGATCGGCTCGCTATTGCTAGGGATTATTGCGGTAGCTGTAACTCAAGAATTAATTTCACAAGATGTTGCGTTGATATTAGGGACTGGAGTTCTAGGTGCGTTCACAACCATGTCTGCATTCTCAGTTGAAACTTTGAATATGTTTCAAAATCAACAAGCATCCTCTGCAATAATCTATATCGCAATGACAATGGTAATTTGTCCAATACTTGCCTTTTTAGGCTGGAAAATCGGTGAACTTTTCATTGCATAATGATATCAACCGTGATATCGAACCCTGCTTCTAACATTTTCAAATCTCTCTAGTACTTCATCGGCTGTAGGCACTAATCCACCACTTTGCTCAGGTGCTGTTCCAAGTCTTTTCTCTTCTTCTAGATACTCTGACAGTACCAAATCTATTGCACCATGATGATTCGGATGAGATGCTGAAAGTATCTCGTCAATAACATGTAAATCAATTCCAAAGCGTTCAACTTCATAATCGATTACGGCTAATCCGAAGTCGATTAATACGGCATTACCTTGCTCATCGATTAGAATATTGTTGCTCGACAAATCCCCATGAGTTATTGCTTGGCGGTGGAGAATACGTATTGCCGCTCCTGTACTGCGTAGTGCCTTGATAACTAATTGTTCGGATGTTTGAGCATTATTAAGAATTTCAATCAATGGAATTCCTGGCATTCTTTCGATTATCAATCGACCTCCTGGTATATCTAAATCCCAAACTTGTGGAACCGTTATACCTGCGTTATGTAACCTCATCAAAATTTTTGCTTCACTAACCATTCGACGTGTTCCAAGCCTCTTGTCCAAATTTGGATGCCGCCATTGCCTACTTCTTCTCTGCTTTGAAACAGCCGAGCGTCCCATCCATGATCCTGACCAAACTTCCGCCTCAGCTCCGAGATGAAGACGCTTATCGGGAATAAAGACCATCATCTATGCGAATTACCCTGCACTTATCAATCCGCTGTAAAAGAAATGCATTAAAAAGGGGCGAGAGATTCGTTATACTTGAGGCCACATGACAATCTCACTACCTGCGTGTTCCGTGGATTTCATGGATACAAGTTTGTCTCCTGAAGAACAGGATATAGCCGAAAGGATTACTGAATTAAAACAACAATTAGGTGATGATTTATTAATTCTAGGACATCACTATCAGAGAGATAGTATTGTCATGCATGCCGATTTCTTAGGTGACTCGTTCATGCTTAGCCAAAAAGCTGCTGAGTCAACTGCCAAGTATATCGTATTCTGTGGAGTACACTTCATGGCGGAGTCTGCTGACATTCTTACCACTGAGGAACAAATCGTAATATTACCAAATATGAGAGCAGGGTGTTCTATGGCAGATATGGCAACTTTTGCTGAAGTTGATGTTGCTTGGAAAGAAATCATCGACCAATCGGGATTATCAGATCCAATCAATCGCGTCGACCCTGACTCTCCGGTTGAAGAAGGCCAGTCGTTTTTAGTTCCTGTAACCTACATGAATTCAAGTGCTGAACTCAAAGATTTCGTCGGACGTCATGGAGGAATAGTCTGCACCTCAACCAATGCCACAGGTGTATTGGATTGGGCATTTGAAAGAGC
>JAACCR010000089.1 GCA_009937205.1 Methanobacteriota archaeon
ATCTGCAGAAGAATCAGATTCAGAAACTGAAGATGTTCCTAGCATGCCAGATTTAGATGCATTATCTGAAGATTTGAAAGATTGAAAAAAGTAGGCTAAATGCCATATTCTGAGGTGGAATCAAATGGTCAAGGGCGATACACGAATAAGTACGGGGTGGGCCGGATTCATTATCGGTTTCCTCGGTCTTTTGTTTCTGGTGCCAATGGAGCCAGGGACTTTACCAGCATGTTGTTTTGGGATGTTCATCAGCTTATTGATTGCAAATTCTGGGCATTCTGTGAAGAAGAAATCAAAGAATATTCTCTATATTCAACAACCCGTTCAACAACCCGTTCAACAGGTAATTAATCACAACTACATACCTCAACAACAACTTCGAGTTGTTCAACAGGTACCTGTGATAAAAACGACCCGTAATACGCCTACCAAGTCTGCTGCTGATTGGGCAATGGAGGCTCGAAACTTGGAGTTGGCACGAGATTGGGAAAAAGCAGCCCAAGCTTACCAAATGGCAGGCCGGTACCAAGAAGCTGGAAGAATACGCCAGTTATATCTTGAAAAAGATGACGCGCAGGTCAAAATTAACATCGATCGTATTGGTGACAATATCCAAGACAGTGTTGTAATGAAGGATGACGTATAGGGAGTTCAATCAAAAGGTCGATCCAAAGGATAATTGTATTTACTTAAACTTATTTTGCAAGTAGTAATCGGCTAATGCCACTGTGGAAACTATGATATGCGGGTCGCTCTACCAATGAACATGGAAGAAACCGTTGAGTTTAACCCTGCATACACACTATTGACCTATACCCTCGCTCCTGGTGAGTCGGTAAATGTTGAGCCTGGTGCCATGGTAGCAATGGGTGGTGTAGAAATGCAAACTCGTAAAAGCGGTGGTGGATTCTTCAAGTCTCTTAAGAAAATGGCTCTTGGTGGAGAGTCCTTTTTCCTTAACACATTCACAGCAGGGGCAGCCGGTGGCTGGGTCAGCGTTGCACCAGGTTCTCCTGGTGATATCCAAGGATTCAACCTCCAACCAGGTCGTAAGTTGTTCATTCAAGGTGGATCTTACCTAGCATCGAGCGTCAATGTTCAAACCGATACTAAATTCCAAGGTGGAAAAGGTTTCTTCAGTGGTGAATCAATGTTCTTCATCCAAGCCTCAACCGAAGACGGAAGCATCGGACGAGTTTGGTACAATTCCTTTGGAGCAATCAAGCAAATACCAGTCCAGCCTGGACAAACTATCACAGTTGATACTGGCCATGTTGTCGCTTTCGAAGACACCGTTCAATACACTGTCAATAAAGTCGGTGGAATGAAGTCTTTCCTCGTTGGTGGAGAAGGTCTTGTGATGAACTTCACAGGACAAGGCAGTGTTTGGATTCAAACTCGTAACGTCCAAAGCCTTGCTGGTAAGCTTATTCCGTTTTTACCTACCTCAAATAACTGATTAGTAGCGCATTTTCCTAGAAAGGAAAGTAATTCCAAACTTGAACCTATTAATTCACTTTAGTGGAACTCTCAAGACAAAATGTCGAGCAATGTTCCATCGGCGATAGACTTCTTGATGGAGCGAGCAATTCTTCTTCCAGTGGACATGAATGGTTCATTGATATCTGAATATGGTGAACCTCCAATGAATGGGTTTGACCCTGCGACTATTCTTGCACTAATTTCAAAGACTTTGAATTCAAGTTGGTCTGTAACAATTGTTTCAAGACAGAATGGTCCAATCATCCCCTTTGCTCCTTCTTCTAGTTCAAATGATGCAGAAACAGTCCCCTCAGCCATTTCAAAAGCACGTGGAAGCAATGATTCACGAATTACAACCGGTTGGTTACCAGTTACTACGAATGAAGGCTCTAGTCCTTTTTCTCTCAAATCTCTAAGAGATCCTAACTTGTAAAATTCATCAACATTGGCTTCATCTCTTCTATCCATACTCAATCATTCAAGACGACCAAGATTTTGTCCAGCGTGACTTCCTCGACCTTGAACTTGGAATCCATCAGTTGCGGTTGGGTCAAAGTAGAAGTGAAGATAATATCTACAGCCCAATGCATACTCTTGAATTGTAAACTCATCTTCTAAATCGGCATTCCTGCGGAAATCTCTGTAATCTCTGGCGATAAAGTATCCTCTGCCACCCTTTGCTCCAGCGTATTTGACGATAACAGGGCCATCGATGTCGTGAGGGTCATTGTAGACCTTTGGCATTGTACAGCCGCCCGCTTCTAGCCATTGACGTTGCCTTTCACGGCTACTTTCCCAATGTAATATGCCTCTATTGCCAAATGTTGGAACTTGTAAAGACCTAAAGTTCGAAGATCCAAGATATTCAACAAGTGAACCATGAGGTATTATCACAACATTTCTTTCGCGAAACCATTCAGCATAATCTAACATTTCTCTATAATCTTCGAGCATTAGCCATTCATCTGGTTCCGCACCCGGGAATGCTTTGTAATAACGGCGTCTGTTCTCACCGACGGCAATTCCTAATGTTTTGAAACCCTCAAGGCGAGCACCATGAAGAATTTGCAATGAAGAATGAGAAGCAACCACTCCAATTGTGATTTGACTTGGGTCATAGTCGGCCAGCCATGTAGCCAGTGTATTGGAATCTACGCCCATGTTGAGGGGTTTAGTATTCCCCCTATATGCGTTATCCCAAATAAATGTGCAAAAGTAATAATGGAGGTAATCCATTATAATCACAACTCTTTTTTTTCAATCTTTGCGTTGCGCCAAATTATTTTCCAATAGTCATTAATCAAAGTAATCGGGTGAACAATTCAAAGGCTTGATGACAATCGCCAACCATGGCAGAGGACAAACCAGCATCAAGGATGACCTACGGCGGATATCTTCAGATAGAGGAACTTTTGAAATTACAAGGTGGACCACAAGGATATTCACCTGCTCCGTGTAATAACGAATTACATTTCATTATAGTTCACCAATCATTTGAATTATGGTTTAAATTAGTGCTAAGAGAACTTAAAGAAGCATATAAATTACTTTCAGAAAGTAGCGTTGATGAACAATCAATCCCGCAAATCGTCCATCATTTTGACAGAGTTACTACGGTTATGAATTTGATGTCTCATCAATGGGATGTAATGCAAACTCTTGATCCTCAAGAGTTTTTGGCATTCCGTGATAAATTAGGAACTTCATCAGGATTTGAGTCTTGGCAGATGAGGGAATTAGAAGTAATTCTAGGTTTGGATAATTCACAACGCATGGGTGGAATGGACCCATTGGCACACATGAAGAAATTAGTTGGTGAGGGTAAAGTAAGTCAAGAAGTGTTTGACAACTTCGAGGAGGTATCTTCTCGTCCATCACTCAATGATGTACTAACCGATTGGTTAGGGCGCACACCGATCAACGGTTCAATTTCTTCCGACGCGGGAGATGAAGAAATTATTTCGCAATTCATAGAAGGCCACATTGAGGCTATGACGGAGCACGGGGAATCAGTAATATCTCACATTGTTAAAATCGGGCATGGTGAAGAAGAACCTGTCAGGGCAAGAATAGAAGCTGGGATTGATGGCGCTCGTTCGTTCTTAATGCCAGATGGAGAAATAAATAGAAGTAGAGCAGGTTTGTTATTCATTGAATCATACCGCGAATTGCCTCTACTTGCATGGCCAAGAAAATTAATTGATACCGTAGTGGAATTAGAACAATCAATGCTATTATTCCGATCACATCATGCAAGAATGGTGGAAAGAATGATTGGAAGAAGAATGGGAACTGGTGGTTCCAGTGGTGTTGATTATCTCGATGCTACTCTCAAATACAGAATTTTTGTTGATCTTTGGTCGGTTCGCACATTATTGGTAAAGCGAGACGCTTTGCCGGATGTAAAGAATTTAGAATTCTATGGCTTTGCTCAGTCTTGAGCAATAATTATTGACAATCACTCTAAGTGAGGGTCGATATCGATTGGAATTAATTCATGGTCGTATTCATACAGAGCAATCTTTAGAGGGTCTAATACGAAACGAACTGAAGCTTCTTCCAATCCATAAAGAGTAATTAATTCTGCCTTAAAAGCGTCACGAAGTACTTCTTCGGAAGCGAATAGCGGGGCACCCATTCCAATTTGTAGTGCTCGAGCACCAATAATTCTAGCTCGTTCAAAACGTGTATGTTTTCGGGCTGGTTTTACCATTTTAATGACACCTACGAGTGAACTCGCATTCGTGGGCTACTGCCTTCTCTTTTTGAACCTACCCCCGAAGGGTGCTTCAACAAAGCTCCATTCTTGCTCAAGAATTGATTGATTAGGGCGCTTTGTTTCCTTTACCCAGAGTATTATTGCGGGAGTGATTAATATCAGCATTATCACAAACCATATCCCCGCATAGTGTGCTGAATTAGAGGTTTTTACTTGATTTTGAATTTCATTTTCATCCTCATTAAATTCCATATTAGTCGCAGTTTTATCACTATATGATTGCAGTTGTGGAGAGCCATTGTTTTCCAATATGAAAATTAGCCGACCACTCCAGTTTTGCAGCAAGCCGGTCATATTAACTCCTTCATCACTGGAGATATTTGGATCGTTCAAATCTATAGTAACAGAATCGGATGCTAGGTATTGGTGGGTGAAATTTCTGCTATCATGTTGTGTAGAATCTAATCTCCAAATTGTCAATGTCTGACCAGAAGAATGGTTCCAACGAACAGTACCATTTTTCAAGACCACATCGCTGAGACTATTATTTAGTAATCCTGTATGATTATTGAGTGATTGATTCAAGTCGAAAGATTGACTCGAACCGGTAAGTAATCCATTGCCATCAATTACTAAACTTGGAATAAATAATAATCTAAATTTGGCATCATATCTCAATTTTGAATAATTAAGGTAAGTATAATCTTCAACCGAAGCATGATGTTGAAGAATAACTGTATCAGTGCGATTCATCATTGCTAAGTTATCTTCGACAATTTGGCAAGGCTCACACCAATCAGCGCCGAAATATTCCACAATATGCTCGCTTTCGGTTGCTTGACATTCTAGTGATTGTTGGTAGCACGAATAATCAATATATTGGACTGAAATAATGTCACCATCATCTATAACCTCTCCATTTTCTGAAGATGAATTTGTTATGGTTATGGGTAGCAATAAAAAAATTGCAATCCACAACAAAACCCGTCCTCTACTACCGGCCATTAACAAGCGCTGTGGGAATGTGTTCAAAAGGGGTCTGCAACAGGCTTCAAGCATGGACCGAGTTTGGTGGGCCCGCCCTAGTGCCTTTCCATTGGCATTGTTGGTAATCTCATTGCTGATAATCGTAGCCGGG
>JAACCR010000090.1 GCA_009937205.1 Methanobacteriota archaeon
ACCCTAGTTGAGGACCAATGTAATGATACGTTAGTAATCCAAGGTACAAGGCAGCAAGAAAGAAAATGGCCAAAAACCAAATCACCCAGAGGCTTTTTCGAAAAAATGTAGAGTTTACTTTTATGATGAGCCATGGAACAGAGATAAGCAGAGCGATCGCAAACCATCTCCCAGCGACCAAGACTGGGTCATCATGGGAAAGATCTAGCAGCAAGTGATAATCACCACCTTGTCAAATTCAAGCGTCTTCTTCTCTTTCTTCCCGCTGGAGTAAAACTCCGTTTCATCCGACAACACAAATTCCTCCAAAGTTGGTATTAGTAATTCAACTATTAAAATTCTATTACAATGGCACCCTCTGATTCAGATTAATGCGCCAGTTAAACATATTGCTAACATTTAATGTTCTTGCAATAAAAATGAAATCAATTCGTTCGACGATCTTCCGCATCTTTTCTAATTCTCGCCTCAATATCTTTTGGTGATAGAACTTTACGAAGTTGCTCTAATGCTTTCTTAGTAGCCTTGTCTAATTTCTTTGGAACATGTAACTTGAGGAGAACTACTACTTCTCCACGGCCACCGCCTCTTGAACTAGGAAGCCCTCTCTTACGAATTGTAATTGTGTGCCCAGCACTGGAATTTGAAGGGATTTTCACGACCAAGTCATCACCGTCGATATGTGGTAATTTGATAGTATTACCTAGCATTAAATCAGTAAATCCAACTGGTAAGGACATGATTAAATCCGAGTTTTGCCGCTCAAACCATGGGTGTTCCTGTACCTCTAATTCTACGAATAAATCTCCTGGAGAGCCCTTTCCACGAGGAGCAGGTTCTCCCTTACCCCGCATTCTCATACGTGTTCCATTTTCAACACCAAGAGGTACATCAAAACGAATTGTTTCTGTTTGAGTATCTCTACCTGAACCTCTACAATCCTGACAACGTGATTTTGCTATTTCACCAACTCCGGCACAGTCTCGGCATTCCTTGACTACATCTTGAACAAACGGACCCATTTGTTGCCTTACACGCATCCTGCCTTGTCCACCACATGGAGAGCACTGAGTAGTGTCTCCATCCTCAGCACCAGTTCCTTCACAGGATTGGCATGGACATGGTAGGTCTAGTTCTATTTCTTCACTCGAACCATTTAGCACCATTTCCATATCGATGGTATGGCGTACCAAAATATCATTTCCTCTACGCTTATTGCTGCGTTGCCTTCCTCCTCCAAACATTGAAGAAAATATATCTCCACCGAATAAATCTTCTAAATTAATATTGAAACCACCAGCTCCAGAACCGCCAAATGGGTTGCCGCCAGCACCTTGGTGTCCAAAACGATCGTATTGCGCTCTCTTTTGAGAATCGGATAAGACAGCATATGCTTCTTGAATTTCCTTAAACATATTCTCTGCATCATCCTCCGTACTACGGTCAGGATGGTACTTTCTTGCTAGGCTACGAAAAGCATTCTTGAGGTCCTTATCAGATGCCGATTTTGCAACACCTAGCACCTCATAGTAGTCTCGTTTCTCAGCCACACTAATCACCTAACAATCTCAGTGGGATACAAGCCCCTCTTTGAACATCACGCTTACTAGGCTGGATACTTTATGAATTTCTCCAATCTTATAGAGAAGACCCGCAACCTTCACAGAACCTTTCTGTACCAGTCGTCACTACAGCCCCACAACTGCCACATTTTGCACCAGCAACTGATGTCTGTGGTGCTGTCGCTGTTGTAGAGCCACTTAGCATTGCCATAGATTCCAGACTGTCCTCATTTGATTGATTATTACTCAATTCTTTGTCCCAAGCATATACCTTTTCTGCTTCAGAATTCCCACTATGTGAAGAGACTGTACCTTCTGTATCGACATATGTCTCATGTCCTCCATCATCGCTCATGGTTGTCATTTTTATTTCTTCTTTCACAGTATCTTTTTTCTGCTGTATAGGAGCAACAGGTCTCTGCGCTACTACGGGATTTGCTTTTGATGCTGCAACTAATTGTGCATTGCGAGATTCACTACGGCTTTGGCGGGCATCTTTTCCAGAAAATAATCCACCAAAGAAATCCAAGAACCTATCCATTGAACCTGTTTTCCTTACTGCACCAATAGTTGATTCTAGTTCTTCTGAATCAAGTGATTGTTTGCCAGTCACCCTCATAGAAGCTTTTTGGATATGCTTAGATTCTATCAATAAATCAACATCGACCTTGTGATCCAAACCTAATTCCATTTCTGGACCTTCTCCATCAATAGAGGATACTTGACCCTTTAGCCTGGCCTCGCCTTCAGCACTAATCTCACTGTCAAGTGAGGCGTTTTGACTCCAAACACCAGCCTCTTCAGCCGCATATACTTCCTTCATCCCTTTCATGACTACAGCTCTTCTAAATTCATGATCTTTGACAACTCTCGTCTTCTTCCACATGATTACACCAATAATTGCTCCTACGAGATACCATGCGTACATCAGTAAAGGTTCAATTGCAAACATTTCTTTTAGTGGAGTAACGGTGATGTGAACAAAAGCCAAAATAATTGTCGGCAATACAATCATCGCCAAAGAGGTCACTGGTCGCGCTTTCATAATATCACCAAATCTTCTGGAGTTCTTTTCTTTCATCAATGTACCCGAAGTATGCGCAGTGGTTGATTCATCTATCAGATGCTGCTTTTCCTTTGCGAAGTAGACCATCGAGTAGTCCTATGGAGAAACTTGTGTGGAGCATGAATAAGCAAATCGGTATACCAATGAGGAGAGAGATTCTTCTATTACGAATTGAACTTCTTAACGCCTCTACCAGTAATACAAATCCATACAAAACTGCGGGAATTGCACAATACTCACTTGAAAGTGCAAATAAGACCACTGATAACACTAAACCAAACCAAGGTGCATATTCACGCAAACTAATTCTTTTCGGATGTCTAAGGACTGTTTTAGTGCGCCAGAAACCGTAACGATGGCCCATCTTCCACCATCGTGTCACAGAGGTTCGTTTTGCCATTGATACAGTAGTTTCTGGGCATCGCATCAAACGATAACCATGCTCTATCATTCGCATCGACAAATCACTATCTTGACAACTGATGAAATCATCATCCCAACCCCCAACATCTTGTACTGCTGAACGTAGATGGGTTGCAAATGCTGGAATCTTTGTTTTACCAGCAGAACTGAAGTTATCAAATTGGCCTCCTCCACTACCCAATGGGGATGAGAGGGCGCCCTCTACCCATGATTCAAACATTCCTAAGTTTCCTTCCCTAGACAATACTTTAACTCCTAAAGCACCTAGCGGTGCGGAGTTATTCTCCTTTGTCTGTAAATCATATTTTTGCCATGATTTCATTCGCGTTGAAATATGGTTTTTGGGAACAATACAATGCCCAATTAATTCGATTAAATGAGTAACACTAGGTGGAATTCGGCTTAGTGCAAGGTTTCTAGCGCTTGAAACGTGCCTACCAGGATTATCCATCAATTCAATTTTAGGACCATTGTTTTGCTGTGAGTAATTAATTGCATTTTCTATTTCACTTTGGCTATTATCTGTTGACCCACCATCGAGTACCAAAATAATATGGTCATCTGCTGGATGATCTTGTGCTATTAGTGATTCAAGACATTTACCGATATGTCCCTCTTCATTAAGCACAGGAATGACTGTGGCGATTGTTGGCCCAGCCATCGCAGTCATGAGTGCTGGCCATGGGTGAAAGACTTTGACACTTCGCCCTCAAATCGCCACTAAAGGCAAGTTCATCAAGTGGCAACATGTCGACCAAAACATGTCAGCACCGCTACTTCGATTAACTGGAGTTGGTGAAGGCATAGAGATTTGCATTGAAACGACTCTATCGGGTGCAGATTCACCTACAAAGATTGGCGAAGCAATATTACAAATCTTTCCGGAGTTTCCAATTCCAGAAAACTGCTCCGAACCTGTACTTGGGAAAGGTTCGAACTACAATTGGAAGGCCACAAAAGTAGACCTTGCCCACTATCTAAAATTACTCCATAAGCAGAGAATTTTGGATACTGCATTAGATTCAATGGGCAAGAATTTACAGGACCGAACTACTTCCTTTGAATTATCTAGACAAGCCGCAATGGTTGGAAAAATAGCATTTCCTTTACCTGGAGACATCCCCTTGGGTGGCGTAATTACTGTGACACTTACAAGTGATGATTTAGGTGATTGGTTGGAAGCTGCGACCTGGCATTCAGGAAGAGATGCTGTGCCTCGTTCAATAGGTGATGAAAATACAATGGCCGAAGATGGTGAGGCTGCAACTTGGGTTTGATTAGCCAAATTGTAATCTTATTGCATCAAAGACCATTAGATAATTCCAATCTAGAGCGCCTATGCAGGATGCGCAGTGGTTACGCGAAATGCTATCACAAGAACTTGAAGTCCGCCCACCGCGTAGCCTAAAAGCAGAACAAAAATTTCTTTCAGGTAATGTTGCTACCTTGAGAAGTGATGGATCCCTTATCGGATATACTGATATTCGTGATTATGGTAAAACTGCAGAAATTACTACGTTTCTTATCGATCCGAAATTCAGAGGCAAAGGCAATGCTAAGAAATTAGTTCTAAAGGCAATTGAAATTACTCCCCATAAAATCATTCTAAGTTGTACTAAGAATCCAAAAATGGCAGCTGCACTGGAAGGTTGTGGGTTTGAAATAACACACTGGCCTGGATTGAAAGAATATATCTTATTAACAATTAACACAATAAAAAGAGTCTTTTCAATGATATTTAGATTAGAATTCAAACGATTATGGGTTCAAGCGAAGGGATTCACGAAATACAAGATATACAAGTTGGAAATCAAATAAGAATCCGTCATTATTGACATACACAACGGTACCGTTGTAGTCGCCCGCATATACAAGGGGGGCCCTTGTACACATTCAAGTGATACAAGAGAGGAAATTCACTGGAGAATCTACATATATTGAGGAGTAGAGGGAACAGTATGAATCGGCGATTG
>JAACCR010000001.1 GCA_009937205.1 Methanobacteriota archaeon
GAAAAAGCGTAGTGCTGGTGGGAAGAAGAAGAAATCAGGAACTGTTACCTCTAGTATTCCTGGGAAAATCGTAACCGTCGAAGTAAAACAAGGTGACGAGGTTACAGAAGGTCAGGTCGTATTGCTTTTAGAAGCAATGAAAATGCAGAATGAAGTTCAAGCACCTGTTACTGGAACTGTGATCTCAGTAAATATTTCTGAAGGCGATGCTATTGAAGCAAATATCCCTCTTCTAGTGATTGAGCCTGCTGTCACCGATGAAGATTCCGAATAAAATTGAAATCAATTCTATATTCCATATTATAGTCAAAATGTGGTGTTTTTTTTAACAATGATGCAATAGTTAAAGTGAGTCCTGTGCTAGCGTATAATATGGCGGAGACTGCAGTCTGTGATTTACCAGGTTGTGGCGATGAAGGAGTGATTATTTCTCGTCTTTCTCCCGAAGGATATCTTGTTGCAACCGGCAAAAAAGCCTATTCGTTTAGAGAGGCATACCGCCGTTTCCACTACTGCCAAAATCATCATGATGAATTGATGAGCGGAGTTTGGTCAAGGGTTAGAACTCCTGAAGACAAGAAAGAAGGACATGTTGCACCAACTGCGATTTGAACAAACAGTCCCAATTCCGAGCGTTTTTGCCCTACATGAATATGATAAGGGGGTTGTCATTGCATTGTTCATGCGTGATAATGCAATACCTGCCAAATCTGCAAAAATTAGACCTATACTCGTTGCATTATTGATGCTATTGAGCACCGTTGTAACTGTTGCTGGCCCTGTTCAAGCGGTCGGTGTAAATCAAACCGACTTCGTATTACAAGGCGACCTACCAGACAACATGTCGGCAGTTACTTCAAACTTTACAGCACCCCTTGCTGGATTGGCACCATTTACTGCAACTGACTATGGCCAGTTAGACGTCAATGATGATGAAGATTGGCTTGCAATCAACCTCTCGGCTAACGAAGGTGTAACACTTAGCCTCTCTTTCAATACTACATATACATCTTCAAATGGTTCAACATATACTAATGATTTTGACCTCGCAATATACGATGCAAGTGGAAATGGTTTAGACAGTTCATATCTCAATAATCCTGAAATCGTAAGTACAAACAATTCAGCCACACAACACACAGGTATTGTCTATGTTCAGATATTTCGTTATGCTGGATATGGCTGGTATGTACTCGATATATGGACATTCAGCACTTCATCGGGCAATGGAACGGGCGGAAATGGAACTTCTCCCCCATCCAATTGTGTCGGAAACAATACACTTAACTCCGACATATTAGAGCCTAATGACACTCAAGCAACTGCCACACAGGCAACTACATTACCTGTATCTTGTACCGGATTAAGCCTCCACACAACTACAGATGAAGACTATTTTGAGGTCCAAATGATCTCTGGTGTCACTTACTACACAAATGTTACTTTCCTGCATAGCGGTGGAGATATTGATACTAGTTGGCTATCTACGAGTGGTAGCTTTTTGGATTCATCTGGATCTGTCAGTGATAATGAAGCAATGTCATACACTTCAACTTCAAACCAAACCACATACATCAGGGTATATGGCTACAATTCTGCAACCAATACATACGGCATTGACATTACTACCAATCTACCTGGTGGTGGCCAAAGTATGGAAAGTATCGACGTCACATCCACTGGCCTAACATCTGCAGCGATTACCTTTAGTGGGCTAAGCATTGGTACTAATTACAATTATAATTATTCAAGTGCACAGGCAATGCTTGATGGCACTATCTCTTGGTCCAATTCTACCAATGTTTCATTCAATGCTACAGCAACTACAATGACATACAATGTTTCAGTATCTCAACCTCAAAATGTAGAATCTGAATACTATATTATTTCATACTTCAAGGATTCAATTGGTGGCTACATTGCCTATGGTGAGGATTACACATACATAGAGATGGTAGAAGTTACTACTTCTTCTTCTTCAACTGGAGAAATATCGTTAACAAATTTGTCCATTGGTACAGATTACTATCTAGAATGGTTAGTCGTTGACGAAGTCCTATTCGAGAACAATTTCAATGTTTCAATGAATGTCTATACTGCACTCAATGCATCTACTATTGATACAGATTACATGTCTTTCAATGCAACAGCAACCTCTTCTACTACTCAACTAAATTGGACTGGACCAACTACATTGAATGACCACTTCTTCGCTGCAATTCTATCTTACAATAATACAGCAACCAATCATAGCACTGGTAGTGGATGGATCGGTTTCCATGATGAAGGTTTCATCCCACAATTACCAACTTTACTAATTGATAATTATTCCACAAGCAGTACTTCAACGAACAATGATGTTACAACCAAGGGATATGATTTGGTGACTGGTGACGATTACAAATATCAAATTAGAATTACCGATAGCAATGGTGCATCTGTTTCTACCTTGAATTTGACCAACTTTACCGCTACTGCGCCTAATATGAACATGCCATTATTCACTTACCCAACACCAACAAATAGTGGAGTTTACTGTATTATCGTAGAATTATTCTCTGATACTAACGTTCAACTAATTGGCGACTCTGCCTGCTTCTACATCACTATCGATGATGATAATGATGGTGTTGCAAACGAAGCAGACAACTGTCCAAATACCCCACTTGGAACAATTGTTGACCAAAACGGTTGTGCTGATTCACAAAAGGATACTGATGGAGATGGCCATAATGACGATCTAGATGCATTCCCTAACGACTCAAGTCAATGGACCGATGCTGACGGTGATGGATATGGAGATAACATGTCTGGAAATAATGGTGATGCTTTCCCAAGTGACTCAAGCCAATGGTCTGATATTGATGGAGACGGATATGGTGACAATTCTGGTTTTAACAATTCAGACGCATTCCCTAATGATCCGACTCAGTGGTATGATGCAGATGGAGATGGCTACGGAGATAACGCCGGAGGTAACAATCCAGATGAATACCCACTTGATTCAACTCAATGGAAAGATAGTGATGGCGATGGACATGGAGACAATAGCGCAGGAACTGATGGAGATCACTTCCCTAATGACCCTACTCAATGGTCAGATATTGATGGCGATGGACACGGTGATAATGCTAGTGGAACCGACCCTGATGAATTCCCAACTGATGCTACACAATGGAAAGATAGTGATGGTGATGGGTATGGTGATAGCCAAACCGGTAACAATCCAGATAGATTCCCTTCCGACTCTACACAATGGAGTGATGCTGATGGTGATGGATATGGTGACAACCAGGCAGGTAACAATCCAGATGCATTCCCAAGTGATGGCACTCAATGGTCCGATATTGATGGTGACGGGTATGGTGACAACCCTACTGGTGCAAATGCTGATGCATTCCCTAACGAACCTACACAATGGACCGATGCAGACAATGATGGATATGGAGATATTGCAAATGGCCTCAATGGAGATCAATGCTTAGATACCCCTGCAGGTAGTACTGTCGATGAGAATGGTTGTGCTGAAAGTCAAAAGGATGATGATTTAGATGGCGTAAATAACGCCATGGATGCTTGTCCAAATTCTCCAGCAGGATCACCTGTTGATGCATCAGGCTGTGCTGCTAGTCAAGAAGATTCAGATGCAGATGGCGTAATGGATGCATATGATGACTGTCCTAGCACAACGCTGAATGATAATGTTGATGCTGCAGGATGTGCTACTTCACAACTTGATTCTGATTCTGATGGAATAATGGATGATAGAGACCAATGTCCAAACACATCGGCTGGAGCGAATGTCGATGGTTTTGGTTGTGCAAGCAATGAAAGAGATACTGACTCTGACTATGTTGTTGATAGCAAAGATATTTGTGAAGGTACTTCTATTCTTGAAGTTGCAGATGCAGATGGTTGCTCTGATTCTCAAAAGGATGGAGATGGTGACCTCATCACAGATGATATTGACCAATGTCCTCTAACACCATTAGATGAAATAATAGATGTAAATGGATGTTCAGACTCTCAACGTGACTCTGATAGTGATCAGATAATGGATGACAATGATATTTGCCCTGCAACCCCAATCGGTGAACAACCTGATACCGAGGGTTGTGCAGATTCACAGAAGGATGAAGATGGTGATGACATCTGGAATTCAGATGACCTATGTCCAGATACTGGACTTGGTGAAAGTGTAGATTACAACGGTTGTTCTGACCAACAAAAGGATGATGATGATGATGGTATTAGAAATCACCTTGATGAATGTCAGAAAACAGTTCCTAACTGGATTGTAGATGAAGTCGGTTGTGCTTTGAATCAAATCGATAGCGATAACGACGGTGTTACCGATGCAAATGATGCATTCCCTTATGATGCAAATGAAACTACCGATACTGATGGTGACAATGTCCCTGATAGATGGGATTTCTATCCTGAAGACCCAATGAGAAATCAGCAAGAAGTCGCTGAAGAGAGTGGAAATGGCATGATCTATGGAATTATTGCGCTTCTATTTGTTGGAATTATTGCTGCTGTAGTATATTTCAAACGTGGCTCACCAGAAAGCCAATCACCATTCGAAGTTGCTAATGCAGAACTCGATGCTGCTTCAGAAGCTGCGTTCTATCAAACTGATAATGACAAACCATTACCAGAGATTGCCACAGCAAGTGAACCAGTTCAATGGGAAGAAGATGGAATACATTGGTCCAAAGATGAAAATGATGTATTATCATACTATGATAGTGCTACTGAATCTTGGCTCCCATACCAATCCTGATTCTTCTAAAGAATCATAAAAACCCCTAATACGGGGGTATTGCGTCAAAAGCATTTTGTCTGTCCGTCAAAGAGGAGTTATCATGGAGGGTTTGAGACGCAGTGAAACTGCAGAATTGGCCCTCGGGGCGCTAATATCTTTCATTGCGATAATGATCACTTCTACGGTACTGGCAGCGATGATGCTGTTAATTGTTCAAACTACTTTCAGCAACTCTCATGAACATTCCGTAACTCAATCTGAGACTTTAAACGGTATCATCCAAGTTAATCGATTTGAATTATCTGCATATTCAAACCCTGGAACTGATGGACTCTATTTGGTCTTTGAATTCCCTTACATTCTCGGTGAGGTCCCAGATACTGAAGTAGTCTGGTCATTGTTATGCGCAAGCGCATTTGCAATACAATATATCTCGGGTGATTTTGACACTGCGACACAAATCTTTGATGATGGTTTGAGCGCGGCAGCAAACGATTTTTTCACCGGTTCTGAAATGTATCACATATTTATTTCAACTACAGGTGTTTGTGATATTTCACCTAATACTTCAGCGGAACTGGTAATTGCAATAAATGGTGGAAGAACAATGGTGATACCCTTTGATGTTGGTTCAAACCCGCATGCTGGGATGATATTTATTTGAGGTGATATTTTGAAGAAAGAGTATGATGATAGTGCACAATATGGGATTGGCATGATGATTGTCTTCATGGCATGTATCTTAGTTGCCGCAATCTCCAGTGCCGTAATAATTCAGGCAGTAGAGGCATTAGCTCAGCAAACACAGCACACAGTACATGATGCCAATAAGGAAGCTGCCACAAAAATGGTAATTCTAAATGTTTGGGTTGAAGATAATTATGATGATTATCTATTCATGATAGAATACCAATCGATGGGCAAAGAAGTAAACCCTGCCGATGTGGATTGGATATTGTCATGTACTGATGATGGTGATTTCTACTATAGGAGTGGTTCGCTAGATGACTGGATCTCTGGACCTGGTTCAATTGGGGAAGTCGGGCAACAGCCAACTTCTGTAACAACTCTTGAATCTGGTAAGAGATATTTTTTCGGAATTGATTCCGGTACAAATACAAATGTTGGTGGTGCTCAGTGTGGTCCAAATTGGATTGAAGCAAGAGGTATTACTGCAACATTCATGATAAATATGCCTGATGGTGGTGTGACAACGCAAATTCTCAAAGTAACTGACTTGACCGTTGGTGCTTCAGTAACATGAAAAACTCACAATAGTAGTGTGTCCTTACTATTGAACAGAGTTATTTAGAAAGCGAAAATTACGCTATCAAACTACACCATGTGCTTGCATGGCTTCAGCGATTTTAAGGAATCCTGCAACATTTGCACCAAACACATAATCGCCTTCACGACCGTATTTCTTTGCAGTTTCGTATGCATTCTTGTGAATGTTTACCATGATAGCATCTAACTTTGCATCTACTTCTTCACGAGTCCATGACAAACGTAGTGAGTTTTGTGACATCTCAAGTCCAGAGGTTGCGACTCCACCAGCATTACTTGCCTTACCTGGTGCGAATAAAACTCCACTCTCTTGGAAAACTTCAACAGCTTCGGGAGTACAAGGCATATTTGCACCCTCTGCGATTGCGATTAAATCGTTTGCAACTAGCATCTTTGCTTCTTCTCCATTTAACTCGTTTTGAGTTGCACAAGGAAGTGCTACATCAACATTAACTCCCCAAAGGCCGTTTACAGTTGGCTCTGGACCTGCTGCTGTGAAAGTCACTCCATCGAAGTTCTTTGCAAATTCTGAAATTCTTCCTCTGCGATTATTCTTTAGATCCATAATGTAATCTAATTTTTCACGATCAATACCTGCTGGGTCATGAATCCATCCTGATGAATCTGACATTGTAACAGGAATTCCACCCAAGTCGAGAACTTTTTCACAAGCAAATTGTGCAACGTTTCCTGAACCTGAAATTGCTACAGATGTACCTTTAAAGGACTTACCCTTTGTAGCCAACATTTCTCTTGCAAAGTAAACTAGGCCATATCCTGTTGCTTCTGGACGAATCAAAGAACCACCATATGAACGACCTTTGCCGGTTAGAACTCCGCCTTGGAACTCATTTTGTAGACGCTTGTACATTCCAAACATATAGCCAATTTCTCGACCACCGACGCCGATATCACCTGCAGGCACGTCACAATCTTGTCCGATGTGCCTCCAAAGTTCCATCATGAAAGATTGGCAGAAGCGCATTACTTCACCATCGCTCTTTCCTTTAGGATTGAAATCTGAACCACCCTTGCCGCCACCCATTGGTAGACCTGTTAGGGAATTCTTGAAAATTTGTTCAAATGCTAAGAACTTCAAAATTGAAGCATTTACTGATGGGTGAAATCGTAATCCACCTTTGTATGGGCCGATTGCACCATTAAATTGAATTCTAAATCCACGATTTACATGGATCTCACCTGCATCATCAACCCAAGGAACACGGAAATGTATCAGTCTCTCTGGCTCAACAACGCGCTCAATGATTGAAATATATTCAGGATGTTCTTCAATCACAGGTTCAAGTGATTCCAATACTTCCTTCACCGCTTGGTGAAATTCTGGCTGGTTAGGGTCGCGTGCGACTACCTTGTCATAAATTGCATCTATTGCGTTCATGTTGGTTACACCTTTACACACTATGTGTATTTGTGGCCCGACGCTAGCCCCTTCTAATAGTTGCCATTAATCGCATAAGGGATAGCCCGATTTACAATGTGGTTGAATAAGCCCCAGTGGCCTTTTTTAACCAACTAAATAATGGCTCAAAGGTGTAATAATTAAACCTTCAACTGTATGGGCAAACGGTGCTGAAACGCTCTAATCTCTCAAGTCTTCTAGAACCATTTTCATCAACTTCTTCCATTGCCCGTATTGCTTCTTCGATTAGAGAATGTTGATCTTCTTGTAGTCCAATCAAATCTCTAAGATGATTCAGCATCTCCCATTCATCTTCACTAATCACTTCATCATCAAGAGCTGCAATCAAAGCACCTTGGTAAGTAGCAACATCTCCAATATGGTGTCCAGAATAATCAACTTCATTATCTGCAAATGGATCTTTTTCTTCACCACGTACAACAGAAAGACAGGCTGCTGTATCGCTTGGGAATACTCCCAAGGCATTTGCCAAGACGCGTAGTATTGATGCTTCATTATCAGTCACAATACCATCGTCCATAGCAGTTCGGAGTGTATTGATGTAGAGGTATAAACCACGTGAAGGAGTTAGGGCCATATCCTTACGTAGAGAGGTTAGTGTTTAGCATTTATTACTGACTATCCTCATTGCACAACCTTGGAGGTATTACGATTTGTCATGCAAATGCATAGGACTTCACTACACGCCCCCTCATCTATCTCGGCAAGTGCTTCGCAGTGTTGTATTTCTGAGCACCAGCACATCATTTATTCTCTCCGCAATCAAATGTATGACAATTCGTCATCATATAGAACACATTATATGCTGACAGTGGTGGTCATGTACTACGAGGGGACCAATATGAGCCAGCCAAGCCAGAATGTTTCGCTAAGAATCACTGAGGATGACCTCAATGAATTAGAATCAAGAGTTGGACTTGATGGGGCCCGAACTCGCTCCGACGTGATCCGTCTTGCAATACATCAATTTCTCCAAGGACAGCCATTACTACCTGAGATGGATTCTGTTCGGATTCCAATCGGCCGTGCCAATAAAATGCACCTAGGCCAGTTATATGAACTTCAAGGAATTACAACCGAAACTGCATGCCAGGAAGGATTGAAACTCTATATCGCTAATGCAATTAAGCATCAAGCTGAAACAACTGAAACATTAGAAGCTGCTCTTGAGGTGTCTCGAGCGGCCACAATTAGACGTGAGGAATACCACGAATGAGTGGGTGAGCTCGGAGGGGATGGGATGTCTTGGCAAAATGAGGGAAACAAACCACATGATGCCACCTTTAGGTCTGTGTATGGCGAGGCCAGCCTACACGGATTAGCCCCCTTGCGTCTACGTGCCCGTCGTGCACGAGATGGTCAAAACCCAACAGACGAAAGCCTCCCCGATGACGGCGGGGAGGACTCCGATTCCACACAAGCCAGCTAGGTTAGTGGTTACAACCCGTGCCCAGACCCCCCAAAATTTCTGGGCACATTTACTCAATTAAGGCGTAAGCCTTGTCATCCACTCCCCAATCCTTTAGAAGGGTCGGCAATGGAGTATAATTATGACGTCGCAGAATCCACTGGAACATCCTGCGATTGAATACTTGGCGCATCAAACACCAAGGCCTGGTCAAATCGATATGATGATTGAAGCAAATCAGTCATTATCCAATGGAGGATTCCATTTGGCTGCTGCTCCAACTGGTATTGGAAAGACCGCTGCTGCCCTTGCTGCCGCTATTGAGGTCGCTAAAAAATCCAAGTCAGATAAGAAAATATTCTTCCTTACATCACGTCAAAGCCAACATAGAATTGTTGTTGATACCGTAAGAAGGCTCAACCAATTACGACAGGATAAAGAAAAAATTACTTTGGTTGACATGATCGGCCAATCCGGAATGTGCGTTCAACCATTTGCTAAGGAATCTTCATTGGTATTTTCAATTCTTTGCTCGCAAGCGCGTAAAAGCCGTAGTTGCATACCATGGATTACACAAGCACCTAACCTCTCACAAAGAATTTTGAATAGCCCATTACATGTTGATGAGTTGGTAGAATTAACCAAAATTCATAGAGAAAACCAAGTATTAACGCAGACTTGCCCATGGAAAGTTGCCCGAGAATCAGTAAAACATGCAGATGTTTTCGTTGGTGATTACAACCACCTATTCGATGATGGTGTTCGTGAAGCAAGTCTTGAAGCGATGGGTGTTAGCCTAAGTGACATCATTATCATAGTTGATGAAGCCCATAACCTAGCCAATCGGATACGTTTGACAATGGAAAAAAGATTGACCCCGACCATTGTAAAAAATACCGCTATGGAATTAGAGGAACATTTAGGAACGTTACAAGAAAATTCCAATCTTCCTGGTAGTCAAACCAATGGTGAAGAAATTGAATTGATTTCATGGGGATTAGAGGTGATAAGGGCATGTAGGCAAACATTCACTGAATTATTCAATTCATTACATACTTCTCTACCTAATGGAAAAGATGAACAAAAAGTAGAGGTCATTGATTTTGTCAATGCCATTCATCGGGCATGCGATATGAGTGAAGGGAATTCACAGCAAAGAACAATTGTAGGAACTGCTGAACCCAAAGCATCACTTGTAAGCCGTAATAAACGCTTGAAAACAATTCAACAACTATTGGCAAATGTCGATATTGAGGTCGAAACTGATTCTGATGATGCGACATATGAACCAGATTCACATCGTTTTGCAGAGATTATTGAATGTGTAAACCGTTTTGGCGAGGGTACAGCCATGACACTAATCTTTGACACCAAAGGTAAAGATGGCAAAATTACAACTCATTTATTGGACCCAGGGTTAGTATCAAGACCTGTTTTTGAAAACTCTTCAGGTGCGATTCTAATGTCTGGTACTCTTTATCCTCCAACAATGTATGCTAATTTGTTAGGTCTTCCTGATGAAAAGACAACCTCAAGATCGTATAAATCACCATTCTCTGGTAGTAGAAGACCAGTCTTATTAGCACAAGATGTTACTACAAAATACACTGAGAGAGGGCATGATATGACTCTCAAGATTAGGGCGCAAATTACTGCTTTAGTCAAAGGAACTCCTGGCAACATTGCAGTATTTGTTCCATCATACAAGATGCTCAATGACATTTTTGCTGATGCGCATTTCCCGGGTATACGCAAAGTAACAGAATCAAGAGATTGGTCAAAACAAGATATTGACGGAATTGTTGAATTATTAAGAGATGGCAAGGAGTCAGGTCAGCGAATACTATTGTGTGGAGTCTTTGGTGCTAGGTTAAGCGAAGGTGTCGACTATAATGGTGGGATTTTGGATGCAGTTGCATGTATAGGAATTCCAAACCCACCCCCATCTGTATTGAATAACGCATTAAAGGAATATGTTGCTGAACGGTTTGGTAGAGACTTAGCATGGCAATATACATCAACACAACCTGCAATAAATGCCATTATGCAAGCGATGGGGAGGCCGATTAGGTCAATAGGAGACCGTGCCCTTATTCTGCTCTTGGACAAACGTCATTCGGATAGAGTCTACGCCAAATGCTATCCAAGTGATTTGATGATGAGTAACACATCTGGACCTGAAACCACAACAAGTTTTGCAAAGCGCTTTTTTGCGAAGGTTCATACCACAAAAGAGGAATGAGATTTCATACTGAGGAGGACGAAGGTTCATGGACATCGCAAACGACGGCAACAATATGGAACAGTGGCAGCACATGGACATCTCGCTGAATGAGCCACTTGATTTGGCACCAGAGGAGCCTATTTCTAATGGACTAGAAGTAACTCCAAACCTTCTCCA
>JAACCR010000091.1 GCA_009937205.1 Methanobacteriota archaeon
CCACCATCCTTGACATGTTGTAGTAACCATTCCCTACATTTACGTTGATAAATAGGGTCGAGGTTAGCAAATGGTTCATCGAGGAAAAGCAATTTTGGTTTGTGAATAAATGCGGTCGCAAGCATTACTTTTTGCCGTTGTCCTTTAGACAGATCCTTGCACATAGTGTCTCTTTTATCTTCCATACCAAACCAATCAAGCCAATATTCAACCTTTCCAGCAATGTCATCAACGCCACGTAATCTTGCAACGAATTCTAAGAATTCAGCAGGTGTTAGGAAAGAAGGTGGTGATTCCGATTCAGGAACGATTCCAATATTCGCTTTCAGTTTCTGAGGGTCTGTTCTGGCATTGACTCCAAGAACTTCAATCTCGCCTTTACTTGCTCTTAGTTGGCCTGTTAACAGTTTGATAAATGTTGATTTTCCCGCACCATTAGGTCCAAAAACTCCGAAGAATTCTCCTGCATGAACTTCAACATTTAATGGATGAAGTGCGATGAAATCACCATATTTTTTGGCCATGTCAATAGCTTTGACCAGAGGCATTGAATCATCACCCATACATCCTCCTATTCGCCTTTAGTTTTCTATCCTTGCTTAAATTCGGATGCAATTATTACCGGCAGTGAGATTTTTTTTGTAATATGGGGTGGGAATAATATTTCAAGCGGTGAAATGATGAACTGAAGTCTGTTGGCATTACTATGGCCGCACCTCAAAGCGATGTACTTCGCATCGAAGAAATTGCAGTTGACGATTCTGAAGATTTAGGTTCAATTGCCTTTGTTACTATCGATCGGCCGGATAAATTAAATGCCTTAAATGCGGAAGTAATGTCTAGTCTAAAAGACATGGTTTCTTGGGTTGAAAACACCGATTCAATCAGAGTAGTAGTCATCACCGGGGCACAACCAAAGGAAGCAGAAGAAGGTAAAAGGGCGAAACCCAATGCCTTTGTTGCAGGTGCAGATATTACCGAATTTGTTGGTAAAAAAAGTGATGATATTAGAAAAATGTTTACCGATAATGCAGTAGAAGCATTGTGGAATATTAGTAAACCAACCATCGCAATGGTTGATGGTTTTGCTTTAGGTGGCGGCTGCGAAGTCGCTTGTTCATGTGATATTCGTGTCGCTAGCGACCGTTCAAGATTCGGAACACCTGAGATTAATCTTGGACTCATCCCTGGCTATGGCGCAACCCAGCGTTTGGTTAATTTGGTTGGATATGGTAAAACCATGGAGATGGTAATGACCGGTGAAATGATCAATTCTGCTGATGCTCTAAAATGGGGTTTGGTAAACCATGTTGTTGAACCAGAACAATTGTATCAATTTACCATGGATGTTGCAAAGAAAATTGGCGCTAAATCAACTCATACTCTAAAGGTCGCTAAGCAGACTATTAGGACTGCCCTCAGCACTGGATTGGAAGAAGGAGTCGCCATAGAAGCAGAAGCATTTGCAAGTCTGTTTGACAGCGAAGACAAAGAGATTGGAGTCTCGGCTTTTATTGGTCGCCATCAAGCAAAGTGGCAGCACAAGTGACTAGCAAATATCGGCTCTATTGCTGATTTGAAAGGGCTATCTTGATGTGTTGCGGTTGCCACCTTGGCAACATGGGTCGGGTTATCGCAGTCTGTGGCCTCCCTGCCAGTGGCAAGGGGGAATTCGCTGCAGTACTTGCAGAATCTGGAATTCCAGTACTATCTATGGGCGATATGGTTCGCGCAGAAGTAAAGAAACGCAGCATCGAAGAATATCCTGAAGTTTTTGGAGAAGTTGCTCAACAATTAAGACAACAATTTGGAGATGATGTTCTCGCAGTACGTCTCTGTAGTGCTGTCGATGACCTTTTGGAAAACAACAATATTGTTCTGATTGAAGGATTACGGGGTGTTGCAGAATATGATGTTTTTTTTACCCATTGGCAAGACCGATTTTCTACAGTAGCTATAACTGCAGAAGTAGAAGTTCGTTTTCACAGAATTCAAGCGCGTGGTAGAGCGGAAGATGGGAATAGAGATTCATTGAAGATTAGAGATGAACGCGAAATTGGATGGGGTCTAGACAAACTCATTGAGCAAGCAGATTATGTAATTAGTAACGAGGG
>JAACCR010000014.1 GCA_009937205.1 Methanobacteriota archaeon
CAAGATTGTTACTTCAGTTGATCCACTTGCCCTAGCAACATCTCCCATTGCGGCCAGTTCCGCATCAGTATCTGTAGTAAAGCGATTGATTGAAACAATAACTGGCATACCAAAGCCCGCCATATTTCTAATATGTCTATCGAGATTACCAGTTGCACCAATTATTACAGCCTCAACATTTTCAGCAGCTAATTCTTCAGGTGTAGGACGATATCCACCTCGCTCTCCAAAGGCGCCACCATGCAATTTCATAGAGCGCACTGTCACATTCATAACTACACAATCTGGTGATTTGCCCGAATTGGCTGCTTTGATATGCATGAATTTCTCAGCACCCATGTCAGAACCAAATCCAGCTTCAGTGACTACAATATCAGCCGCACCTAGTGCAATTCTATCTGCGATGACACTAGAATTACCATGGGCAATATTTGCGAAAGGTCCACCATGGACAAATGCAGGATTTCCTTCTAGTGTTTGTACGAGATTTGGTAAAAATGCATTTCTTAATAGTAGAGCCATTGCACCTGCTGCACCAATATCTTCTGCCTTGATAGGATGGCCTTCAACGGAAGGTCCGATCACAATCTCGCCAAGTCTCCTTCGGAGGTCAGCATAGTCTCTTGCTAAAACTAATATCGCCATTACTTCGCTGGCAGCGGTAATATCAAATCGGTCCTGTCTTACATTTCCATTTGCCGCAGTACCCAATCCAATTACAATTTGGCGTAATGATCTATCATTCATATCGATAACTCTGGGCCAACTAATTCTTTCAGTATCAATCTTGCATTCGTTACCAAATTTCAAATGATTGTCAATTAAAGCACTCAACAAATTGTGAGTTGAGGTGATTGCGTGCATATCTCCTGAGAAATGAAGATTAATGTCTTCCATTGGCAATACTTGAGAATGTCCACCTCCAGCAGCGCCTCCTTTGATACCAAAGACAGGACCCATTGAGGGTTCCCGAATTACACAAGTAGCCATTGAGCCGATTGCACAAAGCGCTTGAGTCAATCCAATCGTGGTTACTGTTTTCCCTTCACCAAAAGGTGTTGGGTTAACTGAAGTGACTAATACTAGGCTCCCCTGAGGTCGATTGAATCTTTCACTAATTGCTTCCCAGGTGATCTTTGCCATCCCATTACCAACAGGAGTTAACTCGTGAGAAGAGATGCCCAATTTCCAAGCAATCGCTTCAATTGGTTCTAGAGTCGCGGCTCTTGCAATATCTAAGTCACTAGCCATATTGTTGCTTGCGCGCACAACCACCTTTCAATCTCTCGCTTAGATTAGGGGTCGAAACAGTCTTTTTCAGAGTGTTTGAAAGTACTCAAATCACTCTTCTTTCATGTTTCCAAGGTAATCTGGAAGGTCAACACCAGCCATTGCCGCGACATCGTGGACAGGCGGTAGTGACTTGATTAGAGAAGATACGAAGTTGGCAGTTGAACCGCCACCATCTCCACCATTGCCTGAATCCCAAACTGTAATCTTGTCAATCTTCAAGTTAGAGATTGCTTCAGTTTGTCGTGCAACCAATGCTTCAATCTTTTCAACCATCAATAATGTAGCAGCAGCCTTTGCATCGCCACCTGCGCTTTTTACAAGTTGTGCATATCCAGTAGCCTTTGCTTCCAGAACTGCTTGTTGTCCTGCAGCCTCTGCATTATATTTTGCAAGAGTAGCATCTGCTTGACCTTGTGCGATTAGGCGTTCTCTATTTGCTTCAGCAGTAGCAGCGATCTCAATTTGTTGCTTGGAGATTTCTTCACGAGCAATATCTTCAGCACGAAGTCTTTCGCCTTCCATCTCATATTGAGCCTTCTGAATATTGACTTGAGCCATACGCTTTGCAACTTCTGAACGTTGAAGTGCTTCAGCTTCCTTTTCTGCAAGGTCTGCGTTATAGAAAGCGATAGATGCTGCTGCAATGTTTTCACCTTCAACAGCAAGTGCTTCTTGATTATTGATGAATATACGCTTGTCAGCTTCTGCAGCCTTGACACCTTTTTCGGATTCGTTTAGATTATTTGCAACTTCAACAGTACGGGTTTTGTTAGCAATTGCTTCACCAGTCTCACCATCACGGCGAGCGTTTGCACGGTCAACATCTGCAGCTGCGATTGCGATAGCAGCAGCCTTTGCACCAATGGACTTGATATAATCAGCCACATCAGTAATATCTACAATGTTAACGTTGATTAGATACAATCCAATCTTGTGTAATTCAGAGTCTACGTTTGTTGAAACATCTCTTAAGAAAGCCTCTCTGTCATTATTGATTTGTTCAATTTCTAGAGATGCAACTGTAAGACGAAGTTGACCGAAGATAATCTCTTTTGCCATGTCCTCTATTTCTGCTTGGTTCAATCCGAGCAGACGTTCTGCCGCATTGGCCATAATCGAAGGTTCAGTGGAAATACCGATAGTAAAGGATGAAGGAACATTGATACGAATGTTTTGTAATGAAAGAGCATGTTCAAGATTAATGCTAATTGTCATTGGTTTTAGATCTAAATATGCATAGTGTTGGATTAGAGGCCAAACAACTCTTCCACCACCGTGGTAACAGGCGGCTGCCCCGCCGGCTTTGACATTACCATATACAACCAAAATCTTGTCTGATGGTGCTAATTTATATCTTGAGGTTGCGACGTAAACCGTCCCTAATACAACTGCAACGAATAATCCAATGCCTAAAATAAATAATGTGCCAGCAACTGCCATAGTAATCGTACAGCCATACTAGCACTCCTTTATGAGTGTTGACCTGTTTGGGGCTATTCTTCTTCAGTAGATGCTTTTTGATTGGTCACCGAAATCGATTTTACAATTACAGTTTCACCAATATGGTCAACCACTTGAATAAACTTACCAGTTTCAATTTTTTCGGTTTCATCGATGCTCACGGCGGAAACCGTTCTAAGTGCTCCAGTAAATTCAACTTGAACTTGTCCAGATTCTCCAGGGAATATCGTTTGGTAGACTTTCCCTTGTGAACCGATCGATTGATGGTATTTTACAGTGCCATCGGTTTCTAAACTTTTCATCATCTGGAATACTTTGCCGATTACCCACATTGAGGCAACACCGGCAATAGTACCAGCCAGAATTGCATATAGTACATTGTCATTTGTCTGAGATACACCTAATCCAAATATTCCAAACATCATCATGAAACTTAGGAGTCCTTGAATGGTTAGCATATGGAAAATTCCTTCAGCACCAACATCCAAGTCAACATCTAGTCCGATTATATCCATTGCTCCGTCTGCAACACCGCCGAGTAGAACTAATAGGAAATAAATTACAAACAAAATAGTTCCCACAATTGCGGAACCAGCAAATAATAAGTCAACGCCTGTAATTGCTCCCAAGCCTAAAAAATCTAAAATCGAAGAAAAGAGTCCACTCATATATCTGCCCCAGTTGTTGTGATTGGTTACTCCGCATCAATGTTGCGCTGTTTTTTAATTGGTTTGATGTACAAAATATAGTAGTGGATGTAAACCACAGGCCCTAAACTCGCTCCAACTAAAGCACCGATTCCCCATCCGGGTAGTTCTAATCCATAACCAATAGTGCCAATAATAAATAATGTAAGTAGCATCGATGCTTTTTCTAAAATCATTAAAATCGGATTAGAGCCGTTGTTGACTTTTTCCTTCATCATGAAGACGTCGAGTAATCCAGACATTTTGTTTCCTCAAAGTATCAAATCTGACCAAGTGATTTCGCTGAGAATAACAACGGTGAGGTATATTATTGCGATCCATCCAACAGCGTTTCTTCCCGGCTCCATATTTCCATCAACCTCAGAAACTGTTCCATCAGCATGTCGTATGAATTGTGTGCGTTCAGAAGTATTGTAGTTTCCATTAAATGAAAATTCCTTGATATTTTTATTTGATTGATAAATCATAAACACGATAGTACCGATGATAATCCCCATACTAGGTCCGAAATAGTCGCCTAATGCATCATTGAATTCAAACCACATTGCTGTGGTCATGTATAATCCCAGTGCACCTGTTAGCATACTGATGGTTGATTTCTCCGCCTTGAACTTGAGACCTTCCATGATATCGCCTATGTGAACTTGTTATTGAAACCTCTCCCCTTTTTGAGTGTTATTCGCGCCAAGTATTCAATTACTACCTACGCTGTGTATATTTATGGCAGGTGTTCGGTATGCAATCGCAGGTTCGCCTGTAGAACATTCATTGTCTCCTTTATTATTAGCCATTGTACACGATCATCTTACTTCAATTAAATCAAAAATAACATCAGATTTTAAAATCTTAAAGTTAGATCTAGTAGATACTTCAACCATTGAAGATGCACTTGCTTGGGGATACGCAGGCTCAATGCCTAAATCATTATCTTGGAAATTAACCGGTGCGCCATTTGGTAAATTTAGGACGACAGAGCTATTGGGAAAAGCGATTGCCGCTTCAGGAGAAATCCTTGACTGTTCTCCATTACTAGAATCTAAATCAATAAAAAGTTTGCAATTACAAATACAAGAGATGTCCGATAAAATGCAATCATTAGCCAATTCTAAACTTCCTAATTCTGTATTGAATGAAGAGATTTGGATTAATTTAACATCGCCATTGAAGCATAAATTGGTTAGTAATGCAGTCTCTACAATTGACAATTCGATGGAGATCCTATCAGTAAATTGTCTTAGATGGGATGGACAAGGTTGGTTTTGCGGTACATTTGATGGTTTAGGAGTTATATCGGCAGCTGATTACCATGGCATAGATGTTGCAAATGGTGCCATCATCGCAATACTTGGAGGCGGTGGTGCTGCTAGAAGTACTGCTCACGCCTGGAAAAATGGTGGTGGTAAAGTGATAGCCCTAGAAGGACGTCGTCCACTCTCGGGAGTAGATTGGATTGATGGCAAACAATACAATGGTAAAATTGATATCTTCATCAACTTTGATGGAGATGATATCGGTGATAACCAAGAAGCAAAGAATGCTCATGCTAAAGCGGAACTTATTTTTGAAGCACCATACTCATTGATGCAGGGAGACGCCGAAGAAAGAATTTCGCAGTTAGCCCAAGGTCCATTCAATGGACGTTGGTTACTTGTGAGTCAACATTTAGAGTGCTGGTCTAATTTCTGGACTCCTCAATTAGGCGATATGCTGCCATCAGTTAGATTGCTATTGACTAAGCTAGCATATGCTGAAGCCATTATAGACTCATATACAAAGTAACGAAGCAACCAAGAACAATGGCTTCCAGTTGCCACATAGTGGCAAGTATGAAGCGATTTGTAAAATCATCAATTCTAATATTATCAATGCTGATAATTTCACCACTACTTCCAGTAGTCGGAGCCTCTCTATTGCAAGAAGATGATGATTTCCAACCAATACACCAAGGGATCGATTATCCCGTAGGATGGAGTGAAATTAATATCGGATTCGGTCCAAATTCACAGAGTTTTGAGATGATATACCCTGCCATGTCTGGAGGAGATGATGATGAAATGGCAGGTAACGGACCATTTCCTTGGGTTCTATTTTTTGGTTCTAGCGGCGAATCAATAGATGGGTATATGGAGTTAACAAATGAGATTGTAAAGCGTGGATATATTGTTCTAGTAAGTCAAGAAATGAGTGATTCAAATGATCTTTCGGAAGGCCTAGAAATAGCCCAAACTGCATTGGAATTAATGAATAATACAAATAACTCTCATTCGATTGTTTTGGGTGGTTTCGGAAATATTGATGTTAATCACTGGGCACTTGCTGGGCATGGTGTTGGTGCAATGGCCGCAACATCACTGTATCCATATTGGCTAGCGAGTGATGACGGAAACACTACACATGGGCCTAGTGGAATTTTTGCAGTAGGGGCCGACTTTTCATCTTGGAATCAAAGAACTGGATTGTTTTCAATGGCCGACTGGCAGCCACCTCTACCGAATACAGGTTTGTTCATTACAGGTACTGCTGATGAGATTGCACCTGCTGCAGATGCGATCAGCAGACTTCAATTAATCCCTGACTTTTCTTGGCAGATGATGCATCTATTGGGTGCTAATCATTACCAATTCCAAGATACAACTTCAATTTTTGAAATAGGCGATGGTGAAGCTACAATGAGTAAAGAAGCCCAATTAGATTTGAGTTCAACCCATATTGTTGCATATTTAGATGCAGCATTAAAGGGAGAACACAGCCGCTTCCGTGATGCTTTCAATAGGCCTATTTCGCCAGATATTATTTCAGACCCTGATTCTTATGTCGTAGAAGACTTATCCTCCGCGGAATGGCTCAAAGTAGGTGATGTTTGGTCAGTACCTGCCAATAATGAATCGGTTGGTCCCGCAGACACAGTTAATTTGAAAATGAACTGGACTCTTCGCAACGGTTCGCAATATTCGCAGTTACCAAGTAACTGGAATGTGACAGTGGTTTGTGATATTGATTCTTCTTTGAATACAACAGAAGGGCAAGTTGACAGCAATGGAGTAGCAATTTGTCTATTCCCAATGGTTGATGTTCAGCCGGGAGCAAATCGTTTATTCATCAGTGTATATGTCGAAGGAGCGCCTTCTCATCGTCACTTAGACATCATGAGGACAGATTCACCATTGGTTGTTTGTACTCCCCCCGCCATTATTGACATACCGCAAAGAGGTAGTACACATGTTGAAAATGGGTTAATTGCATATGACCCAGATGGGCAGAGTGTCTACCTTGATAATGCAACATTAGTAGGACCAAATTCACAGCATTTCCATTTCCAAATAGATTCAGATAATCTAGGATTTACAGTGTTCCATAGCCTAGATGAAGAATGGACTGGCTTGAATAATTTGAGGCTGGATTTGAAAGCAGGTGGGCAAACTATTGATGAAGTAACAACAGAAATAACCCTTCGAGTAATGCCGGTTGATGATCCTGCTAGTTTGATTAAAAACATTCCATTACAACAAATGGATGAAGATTCACAATCAATAATATTGAATCTTTCAGAATATGTATTTGACCCCGAGGGAGAGGAGATCGCAGGAATTGTAAACGAAAACTCATCTGAATTAGGACCTGTTTCAATCGTCATAGCAGATGGTTTGGTTACCATTACACCACTAGCAAATCAAAATGGTGCAGTGGTGGTTCATATGTTGGTTGGAGATGGCTATAATCCAGCACTAACTTTGGATATCCCAATCAATGTATTGGCGATTGACGATATCTTGATCACCAATAATTCATCATGGCAAATCAATGCAACTGAAGATGAATCAATTACTCTTGATTTGAATGATTTCGCATATGATCTTGATGGCGATTCATTAACGTGGTCAATAGAGGGTGGCGAATCCTCAAAGTGTAGTTTTGTTATTGCTGGTAATGATTTGATAGTTAATATGAAACCAGACAAATATGGTACTTGTAATTCTCAAACGCTTAATGTAACTGATGGAACTACCAATTATTCAGATATACTGAATGTGACAATTTCACCACAACCGGATTTGCCAACTATTAGCATTGGTAATGTCAATCTTCTTGACAATCTGGCAGCAACAGTTCAATGGGATATTATTGATTTAGATGGGGAGCAATACTCAGTTGTGAGTTTTTCTCTTGAAAACATCACACAAAATGTCACTTCATCATGCAGTAATGATCAGTCTCAATATATCTCCAAATGCGTTACTATGCTTGTTTTACCACAGCAACATGATGGCAATATCACAATTACAATCCGTGTTACTGATTTGGAATTAAATCAAACGATAGGGGTTGAATATACCTTAGATATGAATAGTAAACCACCTGTTGAAGAAATAGAGAATATTGAAGGTAGTACAATCTCTAGTGAAATGGTCATTGGATTAGTGGGTATTTTAGTTATTCTTATTGTGGTTGTTCTAATCAACAAGAATTCAAATTCTAACGCTCAATTACTGCGCCAGCAAGAATCGAATGTTGAACAACAGGTTGACGCTGATGAAGTAACTAATGATCAGCAAGAAGATTCAGAAACTAGTCCGAGTGGTCTCCTAGCAAGAGCTAAGAAAATCTAGTTCACAACGGAATATTACCGTGTTTCTTAGGTGGAGACCATTCACGCTTCGACTTGATGATGTTGAGTGCACGGCATAATCGCATCCTTGATTCTTCAGGTTCAATGACATCATCCAGCCATCCATTACGGGCGGCGACATATGGATCTCCAAACTTGTTCTTATATTCTGCCACAAGACGCAGGCGAACTTCTTCTTTGTGTTCTTCTTCAACAGCGTTAATTTCTCTACGATGAATGACATTAACTGCACCTTCTGCACCCATCACCGCTAATTCAGCAGTTGGCCAAGCAACGTTATAATCACTCTGCAAGTGCTTACATGACATTGCCAAATATGCGCCGCCGTAGGCCTTTCTTGTGATTAAAGTTAATTTTGGAACTGTTGCTTCGGCATAGGCGAATAACAACTTTGCACCATGTCTAATTATTCCGCCCCATTCTTGAACCACACCAGGTAAGAATCCAGGGACATCTTCAAAAGTCACTAATGGGATATTGAATGCATCACAAGTTCTGATGAAGCGAGCAGCTTTTATTGAAGCATCGATGTCTAGGCATCCTGCCAATACCTTCGGTTGATTACCGACAATTCCGATAGTCATTCCATTCAATCGCGCAAAACCAATTACGATATTTTCTGCATAGGCGTCAAATAACTCCACAAATATCCCATCATCAACAACTTCCTCAATCACCTTGACCATGTCATATGGTTTGTTTGGGTTGTCTGGGACGAGTGTTTCAAGATTAGTATTCAGTCTTGTAATTGGGTCTGCTGTTTGCTCATATGGGGCATCGGACATGCAATTGTCAGGAAGATAAGATAGAATCTCACTAGCCAACATACAGGCATCCTCTTCATCACTTGCAATTTGGCAAGCAATACCGGAACGAGAAGCGTGCAAATTCGCCCCACCCAATCCTGCAGCATCAACTTCTCCACTGATGACTTCAGGAGTTTCAATTGGTGATGAGAGGAATAATTGTCCGTGCTCCTCTCCTAAAATTGTAAAATCAGCCAAACTCGCAGCGAGGGCAGAAACTCCTACCACAGGTCCAAGTACCAAACTGATAATCGGAATGCGTCCACTACATTGGACAATACGATCCAGTAACTCTCCTGTTCCGGCAAGACCGTTAACACCATCTTGGGCTCTCTGGCCACCACCATCCCACATTCCAATAATCGGTGTTTTTGCTTTGTCAGCCATCTCCACTATCTTAGCGATTTTCTTGGCATGCATTTCACCCATACTTCCTCCATGCACACTGAAATCTTGAGAAAAGCAGTAAACTCTTCTACCGTTAATTGTTCCATGTCCAGCAACAACTCCATCTCCGAGAGTATGATGCATAAACATTCCATGGTCGCTAGTACGATGGGTGATGAATGCATCTATTTCGATGAATGAGCCCTCATCTAGAAGCATGCTAACTCTATCTCTAGCAGTCCCTCTTCCTGAAACACGAATTGCTTCTTGAGCCTTCAGACCGCCTCCCAAGCGGGACCTTTCGCGCATACTGCGCAAATTGACAATAGCCTCGCTCTGCTTCTCTGCCATATCTAGCCCATTCCTTGTCGGTTTTTGATTAGTGTGTTTATTCCATTAGGGTTACACGGCCCTCTCCACATAAATCTGCAGCGATAATCGAATTGATATCTTTGCCAGTTGATAGCGCCCAATGCAACTTTGCAACAACTGTTTCAGGTGGTGCAACAATACCATGACCTAATATTCCCATTTGCATTTGCTTTCGTCCTTTAGAGTATACATTCATATCGACAGGCCCGTTAATACATTGATTGACAATGACTACATGAACTTCCCGATTTATAGCTCGTGTAATACTTCGCCAAAGTAATAAGTTTTCAGGTGCATCTCCTTCTGGGTTATCTATTGGGAGATGCCCTAAACCCGTTCCGTGTATTACAATCGCTTGACAACCAAGGTTCATTATTGCATCAATTTGTTCAGCGAGTAACCACGGTCCAGAAATGAATTGAGGTATACGGATTTTTAGTTCAAATTTATCAGGAGAAGAGGTTACTTCCCTCTCATTTGGTAATTCCAATTCTGCTGAATAAGTTTGACTCAATTTGTGAGAGGGTTTGCCATTATTGGCACTAATAATTGCAAGTGGCTGTGTATTTATTCCTTTGAATGCATCTCGGCGGGTCGAGTGCATCTTTCTGACTCCTATTCCAGGATATACTGAACATTCTCCATCATTTGAACTGGTGTGCATTACGACAACTACTGAATCACCTGCTGCACCAATAGGAGCAGGACCATTGGCAACCCAATGGACAGCAGCAATTAGGTTTTCAGCAGCATCAGAAGAGCCTCTATCACTAGAGCGCTGTGATCCAACAAGAGCAATCGGGCGAGGTGTTTTTCCACCAGAACCTGCCCATGCAAATGAAAGCGCAGCTGCGGTGTAGTGGAGTGTATCTGTTCCGTGTGTTACAACCACTCCATCAACTCCATCTTCGAAAGCTTGCATTGAAGCCTCTAAAATGTCATTCCAGTGTTGAGGCCGCATATCATCTGAAAACATATTACCTAATTTTACCGCTTCTATATTGGCGATATCCCTCAATTCAGGAATAGATGAAATCAATTCATCTGGTTCAAATCTAGCAACTACTGCACCGGTTGCATAATCCACTTTACTAGCGATTGTACCACCGGTGTGAAGGATTCTAACCGTTGGTAATGATTTGTCAATAGGTGCCTGATTTGACTCACCTTCAGCAGTTTCTGTGGTAATACTTGCAACCACTTCTATGCTTGTTATTGAGTCAATCGGATAACTGGCATTATATCCATTTACCAGTTTGATCGTTACATGTCCAACAGACGCAGCAGGTATGATGATTCCCTCTATCTCTGTAGAGCCATTGTGACTTTCCACCGTTACGAGGACGCGACTACCTGTGTCAGGCACATCAACCATGAAGACCTCCATCAAGTGAAGGCACATCAAGACATCGGAATCCATTGGGTGCCAATAGTTGATTTCATTAGAATTTACGATAGTCAAAAATGTCCTAGACTGTATCACTGGTGCCGGGAGCGGGGCTTGAACCCGCGACCTTCGGATGTCTCAGACACCACAATGGGATTGTTTGCACGTCATACGATTGCCTTGTAGGCTGCCCTATGAGTCCGACGCGCCACCAACTACGCCACCCCGGCTTACCCCGTCGTGAAGCACTCCCCCTTTGAATGATACGGCTCGCCTTTGATGTGTTGTCCATTGTAGCCTTTATTCACTGCCAACTTTTGGCCTTGGGCATGGTGGACCTAAACACTGCGATTGCGGCTGCTTCGACAGAGCGCCGTAAACGTACAGAAGGTGAGGAAAAAGAAAAGAAAATTCGCCGTAGTGGAGCGGATCTTGGATTAGAGGCTTTTGACCCTGCCAAATACGCTGAGAAAGAAAAGGCAGATGCGGTTTCAATGTGGCTAGTACTTACCTTTTCAGTGATTGTATCACTGCTAATGCGCTATGTATTGATGCCGAATACTGCTGCTGACAAAACAGATATTTTGTATCTACTCCCTCTAACAGCAATGATTCTGATTCCACAAGTACATCGCGCAATATTGCCGCAAAAATACCTCGAACATTTCACTAAGGGGACTTGGGTGAAAAGTGGATTTTTACACACATTCACATTTTTAGCAATGTCCTTTTTATTGGTCAATCCACCGTTTGGAGATATTGTAGCACCACAATTATCCGGTGAATGGACAATTGCTACTGATGATGGTAATGAATTGCTATTTGATGACGGGACCAGCAAGGATTCTATCACTTGGACAGTTGATTCCGAGGGCAAATTGAAAGGCCAGGTTTGGTTACTATTCGGATTGGCAGATAATGTCAATTCCGATGGAGCAGAAGTAATTGTAACACTTACAAATAATGAAGGTAGTAAAAATATTTCAGCAAATAGTACCTTTTGGGTTGACAATGAACAAAGATTACTAAATGCAACAACTACGACAAATAGTACGCTTCCAAATCTATTTCCGCATGATGATAAAGACCAACGTTTTGCAATCCAATTGGGTGAAAACCTTCCTGAAGGAAAGCATACAATCACCGTCCAAATTACTGAACAAAAAGATACCCGGATGTATCCTTGGTCGAATGAAAAGACCTACGAGTGGGACCTAATCGTTGTTAAGGAAGTTGTCCAAGGTTAAGAAAGCAAGTCTGAATGAGCCGCCATTATTGTGCTCAATAGTATTGAGATTTTGTTGATATCTCTTTGCTCATTAGTAGTTTGAATCAATTTGGAGATTCTGTATTTGCGAATAAGCGGGGCAATCGGCGTCCAACATGCAGCATCTATCAAGTATTGTCTTACTGTCATATCTATGTTGAGAGTAATCTGATACCAGTCATTTTTCTACACCCCTGTTTCAAAAGGTGAAAGTGAACGGATTCGGATTAATCATTTTTCAAATGGGTTACAAAGCGTGCAGTTAGGGCATCGAGTTGTATATGCTCTCCACCGCCTTCTACCAGCCTATAATCAACTTCAGCCATCCATTCAGTTAAATCTAGTTTTGCTGATTCACTAAGGAAATCAGCTGCATATAATTCACGATGTAATTGATTGACAAAATCAGTTCCAGCCAGTCCATATTTGTCCAGTAATTCTTTCAATCTTCTTCTTGCAGCATGAAAACCATCATCCTTGCATGCCATCAAATATTGATGCAGTGCTTCGGGAGGTGCTGTTGCCGAGGTTTCATAGATTAATTCTCTCGTAATATTGTGGTCTAATGCGGCAGCAACTTGGAGAGCAGTAATTGCTTTTCTAAGATCGCCTTGACTGATTCTTGTCAATGCCTCTGCAGCATCATCAGTTAGGTTTACCTTTTCTTCTTTTGCAACATATATGACGTGATTGTGTACTGCGGAATCCGAGAATGGGCGGAATCTAAAAACTGCACATCTAGACTGTATCGGTTCAATGATTTTTGAAGAGTAGTTACAAGATAAAATGAATCTGCAAGTTTGAGCATATTGTTCCATAATTCTGCGCAGAGCACCTTGTGCATCATTGGTCAAAGCATCGGCTTCATCAAGGAAAATAATCTTGAATTTAGCACTGCCATAGGGGGCAGTTCTTGCGAATTGTTTTACTTTACTCCTTATGCTTTCCAATTTTCTTTCATCAGAGGCATTCATCTCCAATAAATTCTGTCGATAATCGTCACCAAATACATCTTTTGTCAAAGCCATGGCGGCAGTTGTTTTTCCAGTACCAGGAGGGCCTGCGAAAAGCAAATGCGGGAATTCCTTATTCTTAGAATATATCGTTAATCGTTGCACTACGGGCAATTGTCCGCGAATATCTTGAACTGATTGCGGGCGGTGTTTTTCAACCCATAAGTCGCTCATAGGTGTGACCTTTACGGCGAACCTCCTTCAACATTTGCTTGATTTTTGATTGACGCTAAATCAATTTATAGTAAATCCATGGCAAATGATTCATTCTTTCTGAATACTCCCCCGTAGGGAGAAGAATACGTTTTGAACTACAATTTCATGCTCATTTAGGGAAAAGACAGTATAACGGGGACGAGGTGTGAAGGATGAGTCCCATGCTACGCGATAACAAAAAACCTCAAACTTCGGTAGCCATATTAATGATAGTTCTATTTTTATTCGCAGATTTAGCACTCCCAAGTGCAGTGCCGCAATGGAAAGAATTGGAAGACAATCCAACGATTAACAGGGTAATTTCTAGCGTATCGCCTTCGGAGGACACTTACATTGATTCTTTTTATCCAAACGATAATTTTGAGCAGGCATCAAATGGCACACTTAATGGAGGTGCCATAACACCATCTCGTCTACTTTTCAGTTTCAATATGAGTTTTGGTTCTACAGATACAATACACTCAGCAACACTGAGTTTGAATTGTACGACCGATGCGACAGTTTCAACCGATATCGCAATGTATCCAGCGGCAATAACTACATCATGGAATGTGACACAAGTTACTTGGATGAATTCTGCAATGAATACCATGTGGAATTCGCCTGGTGCTGATGGTTCGTCAGAGCGTGGTGTTTGGGAACCTCCACACCGTGCTATGGCCAATGGGACAATGCTGGTAAACGTAACAGCGCTTGCACAGCAAGCAGCATCTAATAATCAAAACACATTAGAACTGATCGTAGCATCAGAAGGAGCAGAATATACTTGCGAGATGAGTGAGTCTTCAATAATGGCTCAAAGACCTTCTCTAATCTTGGACACCTCTTCTTCAGCAGCTGGTAATGGCGGAAGTGTCACAGCAGATTTCGTTGAAGAGGGGGCATCATTGATGACTGGGGATTTTATTCTAATGGCAGAAAAGAACCCTACACTTTCCTATGATTCATTAGTTGGAAGTGGTGTGGAATTCCAACTTTCTTTAGATTCTTCTTTCAAATCAAATGAAGATCTTACATGGCATTACAGTACAATGTCGAATTCCTTCACCACAACCAGTAGTTCAGGTACTTTTGATGTTCCAAGCGGCAGTGAAATCTCCAATGGTTCAGTGATTTACTACCGTGTACGTTCAATGGATTCTACTGATACTCTTAGCGATTGGAATGATAGTTATTTCCTGCTACCAGAATTTTCAGTTACAGATAATGGCGATGGTACTGCAACGATTGAAATTGATGCAGACGACATGGGTCTGAATGATGACTTTATTGAGGATGCACAGGTTGACCAGCTCTCAATAAATACAAAATTCGGTTCAAATGATAAAATGGAAGTAATGATGTCGACAACAAAAGAATCAGTGGTTCACATGAGGTTAAACTTGGACCAAATTGGATTGCATAGTAATGCTACAATCCAAAGTGCAGACCTCAATTTGTCTAGATTTTCAACTTCAGGTGCGCCAGAATTATCTATTCATGAAGTAAATGCTGAAGGTGTGTGGGATGAAGATGACACAACTTGGAGACGTTCAGATTCTTCAACGCTATGGGACGATGGAGGGAGAGGTTTACTTTCAGTATCTAGCGACACTATGGTCGGCACATCATCTTCAACAGATACATCTTTTGAACTCACTGATGCAATTCAGGGATGGATCCGAGATGGTGCTTCAGGCTCCAAGGATTTCATGTTAATTGGTCGGGGTGATGAAGGGTCATATTCCTCTAGCGGATTACAAGGGATCAATTTCTATTCCTCAGAGAATAGTGACGATACTAAGAAGCCAAATTTTGAATTAACATATAGCTGGAGTTCTAACACTACCATCGCTAATACCAACTTGCTCGGGCCGGAGCAAGGGAAAGCAGTGTGGGATCAAGTAGGGCACAATCTGTCCGGAAATTCAACTCCTTCTCTAACATGGTCTGGTACCGTCTCATCTTCGTATGATGTTATTTACGAAATCGCAACCGACTCATTTTTCCGTGATAGAGTAAACCAGATAGATACTAGGACAGATTCAAATTTCACTTCCAGCCAAGGAATTTTTAACTTAACTGGAGTTGATGAATTAAGTACTGGAAATATGTATTTCTGGAGAATGTCACATGTTGACAACGATGGACTACGAGGTGAATGGAGCTATTCCAATTTCCTAGTCAGTGGATTAACAAGTACTTGGTTGGGAGATGATAGATATGAGTTCAGGCTCAGAGATGGAAATGGGACTAACGATGGCCTTTACCCGGAATGTGACGACACATACATCGACAGTGGTTCTCCAACCAGCAACTATGATGAAGAAACAGAAATGCAAATTTCATACAACACTTGGCCTAGTGAAACAAGCGTGCTGTTTAATTGCGATCTTGTTGCCAATTTACTACCGAGCGGATATGCAGTGGAATCTGCACATTTAGCCGTTAAATTGGCAGATTATCCTAGCGGTTCACCAAATGTGGCTGTTTGGGAAAGCAGACAACATAACTGGACTGCTGAAGGAGCAACTTGGACTACATATGATGGAGTCAATAATTGGGCTTCAGCGGGTGCAAACGGTTGGGAGAGAGGTTCTCTCATCGATTCATTAACAGTTGGAAACTCTTATTCTGTAGGTGATACACTTGAATGGAATGTGACATTAGGTATTCAAAATGCTATGCGGGATGATAGGGCTGCGGACTTCATTATCGGTGTGACTGGTGTTGGAACAGGTAGTGACCGAGATATCATGATATATCCAGGTTCTACTTCTACAGCAAGTTATAGGCCACAACTTTCCTTTGTTTATGTTCCAGGTTCTGACGCAATTCCGAATGATCCAGTTCCACTTTCACCACTGAATGGGTCATGGTCTGTAACTCCGGGGATTGAGACAGCACCAGAAAGCCGTCCTGAATTGGGTTGGTCTTTCAATGGCACCATGAGCATAGGTGGCTGGGCTGTGCAATTGGACAAATCAACTTCATTCAGCACTCCAGATCTAATCATGACAACATCATGGCTAGATACTGGATTCGATACAACAAATCTAACTTACACACCAGCCAGTAATTTGGACAATGGTTCTACTTGGTACTGGAGAGTAAGAGCAATATCGACCACAAACCAACTCGGAAATTGGTCACAAACATTCAATTTCCTTCTGCCAGATATTACTACTTGGCCTATTGATTCAGAGAATGCAGCAGTTGAATTACGTCACAGAAAGGCGATGCCATCTCTTAATATTCCTGATTTTACAGATACATATGTAATTGAAGGAGGATCTGGTTCAAGTTCTACATATGACACATCTGGATATATCTATGTGGGTGAGATGGCAACAGGATACCAATCCGCGGGATTGATTAAGATCCCACTAAATCAATTGCCAAATCCGAGTAATGCAAGAATTACAAATGCAGATTTAAACCTATATTCAATATTTGGTTCATCCATTGACGAGCCACTAGCGATTAGACCAGTATTACAAAGTTGGAATGCTGATGCAAATGATACAACATATGATGGAATTAACAATTGGTCAACACTCGGTGGAAGGCATATTGGGTCAGATATTGGCACTTATGTAGATATTCAAGACAGTGTATCCGCAGGTTGGATGACATGGGATGTCACAGAGGCGATACAAGCTTCTCAGGCTGCAGGTTCTAGTGAATTATCATTGATGATTTACGCATCTAGCACGGTAACCCAAGATTATGTCCAATTCATTTCAACAGATAGCACATCATCCGACAAACCTTGGTTGAATTTAACTTGGTCCAATGGTAGTGCTTCAATACCGACCATTGCAGGAAATAATGCAGGTCCTAGCAACAATGCAATTACTTGGAATGCAACATCGCATGCAGCAATACCAGAATACAAACCTACTATGTCTTGGACTCATTCTAATTCAGCAAATATTGATGACTGGAGAGTGTTCATTATGGCTGATGCAAATGAGGAAATGGAAGGACTAACCACCTATGACTCTAGATCACAGCCACAATTATTCGATTTGACAAATTTAACCTTCACACCAGGAACAGACATTACTCACACCCGTGAAGTAAGATGGATGGTACAACCAGTTGTCGATAAGATGTTGGGTCCACGCAGTACCTCCACAGTATTCCACATACCTGAAGAAATGAGCGGTGAAGTAGATTCAACTACAGCTTGGGTCTCACTTCAAGAAGGAGCATATGTAGAGCCATTATCCTACCCAGCACTGACAGAAGACACCTATGTCGATAGCGGCAATAGATTTACCTCTTTTGGAAATACTACAACGGTAAATGTAGGAGTAAGTCCTTTGTCAAGTAACCATTATGCTAACACATTAATATCGTTTGATTTAGGCGTGATTCCACTTCCAAGTATCTATGAAATTCAAAATGCTACTTTGGAAATGTCAGTTTTATCAGGTTCGGGTTCAGTATTTACTTCAGTATCGGTAATGAATACATATTGGAATGAATCTTCTCAATGGGCCGCTCCTTCAGCTACAGTAAATTGGATAGCACCGGGAGCCCATCAAAGTAATGATAGCGACCTACCATTTACCGAAGGACAATGGATTAATTCATCTGGAGATACAGTTATTTGGAATTTGACTGCCGCGATTCAAGAAGCAATTCATAATGGTCAAACTTCAATCTCTCTAATTATCCAAGGTGAGGAACTCAATCCTACAATGGGCACATATGCATTGCATAGTAGTGAATCACCAAATAATGATATGAGGCCAAGAATAAATTTCACTTATATTGAACAAGCGCCATGGATTCCTCCAGCATCCACTGGACTATTGCCTGCGGATGGAACTACACTGTGGGATACTAGCACACCTAGGCCTTCGGGACTATCCGTATTCGATGTTAATTGGACAGAGCATCAAACCAATGAAACTAGTTGGGTTGCTTGTAAATCATACTCTCCGCGCATGTTTTATTCCGACTGTATAGATCTGGCCGATTTATCTGGAACCAATATGTCATTCAATTCCGCCACCAATACTATGACTATCTCCAATAATTCATATGAAGATGCATGGACATATTGGCGCGTTAGAGCGGATCAAAACAATCGTATTGGTCAATGGTCAACTGTTAACAGTTTTAGAACACCAGACTCAATTGGATCTGATGATGGAAATGGCAATCATACAGTAATATTGTCACGTGGGTCAATCTTCTCAGAGAGCGGCCTTTTACCACTAGCACCGGATGTGGAACTGGAATCAACTGTAACTAGCAATCAAGGGTCGAGTAATACTCTTGATTTGGGTACAACATCATCTGGAACTGGTGAAAGCCAAATTCTTCTTGAATTCTATTTGGGAGATATCCCATGGCCTGCAGCTATGACTCCTACATCTATGGTACTCAAACTTTGGAGAGAGCAAGTAATTGGAACAACTTCAACAACTGTTTCTGCACACGCTTGTTCTTCATTCACCGAATCAGTTGCCACTTGGAGTAATGCCCCAACTTGTTCAACAACTGAATTGACCAGAACAACTCTAACTCTAATGCCGCCAAATGGATGGCATGAATTTGATTTGACAAGTCTAGCGCAATCCAATATTGCTAATGGCAATACTACAATGTCAATATTACTGAAGGTTGTAGGAGCGCCTGGAACAACTCACCGCTTCTTTTCAAGTGATTATAGTACCAATGAATCACGCCGCCCACAGTTGGTCTTAGATTATGTTGACAATACAGCAGGAATTATTCCTCCGAGCCAACCTTCACTGTTATTCCCACTAGATGGAAGCGTACTATACGATACCAGTGAAGTAGTTATTCAAAGCCAGTCAAATCCAGTCTTATCTTGGAATTTAGTAAATGGGGCGAGCGGATACATCGTTACAATTGCAAATTCAACAGGCGTCTATAAGTTCAAATCATGGGAAAGTACGTACATTAACGGTACAACATTCCGTTTCAATGACCTTCTAGATTCAGGCGATGTATTTTCTTGGTGGGTACAAGGTGTTAACCAAACAATTCCGGGCCCTTCTTCAGCGCGTTGGTCGTTCGCAATTGGTGATCCATCACATACTGATAACCAAGACATGACTTTCACCTATGATTTCCAAACAGGAAATGAAGTAATGCAATTCGGTCACACAAATATTAGAGATAGTACACTGAGTGAAGCGAATCCAAATGAAAATATGGGTGACGTAGATTATCTCAGTATTGGTACTGGGTGCGATTCTGTTGCTAATGCAGAATGTAAGGCCGTAATCGGATTAGATAATTCCCAGATACCATTTGCTCCATTCCAGAAAATACACTCCGCAAGCCTTGGATTCTATATCTCATCAATGAGCGCATCTGGTGGAGCATCTTCTTTGGATATTTCAGTGCATAAAATGCTTTTATCATCTTGGAGCCAATCTGCTTCTTCATGGAATGAATCAATGCCGGGAATGAATTGGAGTGCTCCAGGTCTTCAAGCGGGTGTTGAGTATGATGCTACAGCAATTACTACAATCACGCTCCCATCCACCGCCACAGGGTGGTTTTGGTTGGATATAGGTGTAGATGGAATGCTTATTGACAATGATAACCAATGGGTCATTATTGCAACACCAAATGCAGGCTCTTTTGCTCTGGACGTCTATTCTAGTGAATATGCTTCCTCCACCCATAGGCCAAAGATACAGTTGAATACAACAAATGTTAGCAGTATTTCAATTGCACCAACATTGCCAACGACGGATGCAGATTCTACATTCAGTTTCTCACATCAAGCATACAACCACCAAGTATTGCAAATCAGCGCACCAGTAACTTGGAGTTCTAGCGATGGAAGTATTGATTCCTTCGGATTATTCACTCCACGAAGTGTTGGTACGCACACAATTACTGCTTGTTTTGGCTTAATTTGTTCTAGTGAATCAATAACGGTAACTCCAGGAGTTCCAACTAATCTTGATGTTACACCACTAACTGGTCAAATTACATCCGATGAGTCCTTGGAGATTACAGCAACAGTTGTTGATCAATTCGGGAATGCTGTTTCAGGTGAATTGATTACATATTCTGCTACAAATGGTTCAATGGGGGGCATTAATGGCAACATCTACTATCCACACGAATCAGGAACTCAAACAGTTACTGTGACATGGGGAACACAATCGATTGATGTAGTGATTTCAGTAGACACTGGTACACCTGCATATTTTGAATTGACAGGTTGTGAAGGAACGGTCCCAGCTGGTGAATGGTGTGACATAACTCATCTTCTTTACGATCAGTATGGTAATCTGCTAAATATTTCACAAGCAGGATTGCTAACTTGGAGCACAGATGATGGTAATTACAGTGAATTGAATGGGCAATATTTCCCAGATCACTTAGGTGTCTGGAATTTGACTCTAACATCGATTTCAGGCGCATCTGCCCAAATAGAGATTACAGTTGGACATGGAGAGATGCAGAGTCTTGAACTCGCAGTATCCTCAACATCAATTACAGCAGATGAAATCGTGTACATTAATACAACAAGAATAGATGTACGAGGAAATAGGCTGAATGTAACATTGCCAATAGAAAATTGGACAAAGATTGCTGATGGTAACTTAAGTGCAGGTGAAACTGCAACTTGGAATCCAGTATCAAGAGGTTCTAAGTTGCTACAAGCGAGGTATGAATCCATTACTGCAGATGTTACAATTACTGTTGCTGAAGGAGCGATTACCAGTTTAGTATTGATTGTTGATTCTGAACCTGCTAGTTGGCAAAATATGTTAATGACTGCAGATGAAACACTAACCGTTAAGGTCAAGGCAATTGATATGAAGGATAATCGCTGGACAATAACTGCTAATTGGTCAATTTCACATCAAGATTACCAAGGTGCTTTTGAATCAGATCTCCCTAATGACCAAGCAATATTCATGGCAGAGTATGCATCACTATCCCAATATACCATCACAGCGACATATGATGATGGTAATATGATTCATACAATTTCAATATACGCAACTGTATCACATGGTGTCCTAACCGACATTGATCTAAGTTCAATAAGCAGTGAAGACGATGTGTCAAGCGAGTATGACATTACTTCTGATGATTGGATTGATTTCTCTGCAGAACTTTCAGATTTTGAAAACAATCCAATAGATTCAAGCATTCTAAGATGGTCACTAACTGAAGAATCAAGCGGTGAAGTAACCGATATTACCGATGAATTAGTTGCAAACGGAATGAGGTGGGAAGCCGAATTGATTGGAAACTATACAATAAAGGCATTCAATAACAGTCAATCCGGATATGAAATTGGTGATTCTGTAAGTATTACAGTTCACCATGGTCGCGCTGTAATACTTTCTGCCATTGGAGATGCAAATACAGCTACAGCAGGATTCGAAATAACAATTACAATCACTGGAGAAGATAGCGATGGAAACACATTCCCTCAAAATGTTGAGTGGCAAGAAAACAATGGAATCGCTCATGATATTAATGCCACAAGTGAAGACGGGATCTATACTTATCAAGCAAGAATCGAAGGTCCTCATCTCTTGACATACAGCAGTTCTGCAACAGTTAACGGCGAAATACAGTTGGCAGTTAGTGCTAAGAGAACCGTGACGCATCTAAAGGTTGAACTTTCAAGTGATTCAGTTGAACAACTTGGAGAATTTACAGTTAATGTGACAGCATTTGATGAGTTTTGGAATAAGATACCTGTGCCTCCGAGTACACTTGTTGATTCAACTGGAAGAGCGGAGATACTCAACCAAGGCGATGGTGTTTGGAGAATAATTACTCTGGATGAAGGTAGCCAAACAATCACGGTACAATCTGGACAGGTAAGCGAAGATAGAACCTTCACCGTAACAGGAACACTCGAAGGATTCTTTGAAGCAGGTGGTATCTTGTATTACGTTGGAGCATTTTTGGCAGCAGCAATCGCCATTGTCCTATTGATTGTCTTGAAGATTGTCCTATCTGGAAAGGATGACGAATGGGATGAGGATGAAGAAGACGAAGAGGATGATGATGAACCAACACCTGAGAGAAGAAAACCAACTCGCGGTGGTGCAGCAGGTCCATCAGGTCCTGCTCCCAAGATAGAACCTGAGCCAGAGGAAAACGATTACAGCAAAGATGAAAGTTACCGCGTTGACGATGAAGGAACAGAATGGTGGGAAGATGATGCTGGAACTTGGTGGTATCGCCAACAAGGCGAAGCTGATTGGTCTCAATGGGAAGACTGAAAATCAAGTAATTTAGTTGTCAGGTGGTTCTATGATAGGTATTGCAAATAACAAAAAATACTTATTTGCTTTGATTCTAACAATCTTGTTAACCCAAGCATTTCAGCCGATGGCAGTTGAATCATTAGATGATGATGTTGCAATGCTAGCAGGCACTCCAAGTAGAATTGAAGTGACCTCACCACAATATTCTATGACCGCTGATGAAGTTGTTGTTTTTGAAGCAGTATTGTATGATTCTGTAAATAATGTTGCCCAGGGAGAAGTTACTTGGAGTTGTAGCAATGGAACTATTGATAGCAATGGTTTATTCTTTCCTTGGACTGCAGGATTGATTGAAATCCGCGCCGATCACGCTTCATTGAATTCAACATACAACATCACAGTAACATCGGGTCAAGCAAACACATTGCGGATTACGACACTTTCACCTCAGGTTTTACAACCTTATACATTAAGTGCTAATGAAGTGGATTCAAGAGGTAATGAAAAAGTTAGCACCGATGTGGTTTGGACGATTGATGGAGATTATATTGGTCAGGGCAATCCTCAATGGATTGCTGAAGATATCGGAAATACTAATCTCAGAGTGCGTTTAAACCAAATGGAATCTAATGTTGTTGTCGAAGTACTTCCAGGAAACCCATCTGAGTTTATACTGCCTGAAGGGATTCAAGTTCGCTCTGGACAATCTGTTTTATTAGAGCCAAAACTAGTAGACGCTAACGGTTTCACGATGAATGTTTCAACCGCTGGTTCAATCTCATGGTATGCGGAAAATGGTTCAATCAATAATCAAGGATTATATCAAGCATCAGCACCGGGGCTTTGGAATATTTCGATTTCAGCAGGTGGAATATTTGGTAATGGTAGCCTATATGTTGTGCCAGCCAATGCCATGATTTCACAATTGGTCATAATGGAGGAACTAGAGTCGTATGCCGCCGGTACTGCATACGAAATTGCAACTATTAGAACTGACAATAATGGATATTCGGGCTATGTCATCCCCCCATTATCGAATTGGTCAATTTCAAGTGGAGGACTTCATTATGAAGATGAAAAGGTTTGGTGGACTCCTAGTTCAACAGGACAAGTAACACTGCAAGTTGTTGATGAAGATGTATCTTCTAGTCTAGAAGTAAATGTGGTTCATGGGAATGCAATAGACGCCACCCTATCCTTCAGTAAATCTCATTTGACAGCAGGAACTCAATGTGTTGTATTCTTTGAAGCGTTTGACCGCTCTGGCAATCATTGGCCAGTAGACGGAGAAATCTCTCTAGCAACAGGTAATGCTTCTTTGACTCAGATTGAGTCAGACCATGCAATATTCAACCCACAAATAGTTGGAACGTGGAGATTTGAAGCCACCTGGTTTGACAATTCTACAGATTCAAGATATAATGTGGCCAATCAAATTGAAGTCAACCACGGCCATCTTTCGTTTATTCATCTAAACGGAAACTCGATGATCTTACCTGCAGATACTCCATTATTACTCGACCCACAATTCACAGATGCCTATGGCAACCAAATAGTCGGAGTAAATGTTAATTGGACCATTGACGATATAGATTCAACATTAGAACTCATTTTATCACAAGGATATTTTTCTTCTTCAATAGTTGGTGGCCATGAAATAAGGGCAAATGCTGATGGTATTTTTGCAACGATAAGATTGACAGTTGTAGCAGGTTCAGCACAGCATTTGATAACGGATAAGGATAGTGGTATTACAGCGATTGCGGGTGAGGAAACGGACATATTCGTTCAGGTGGTTGATATTCATGGAAATACTGCACCGAGTAATAATTTAACCAATGATTTACCGGTTTCAATTGGTGTTTTGGAGACTTCATCCACAGGAATTGGTTATTGGACATTCACGGGGAAGACAGCAGGAATATACACATTGACAATCGAAGAAGGAGATGCCCATCGAGAGATTGAATTGACTGTATTACCTGGTAAAGCAGTTCGTATTGAAGCAGAAATCGATGGTGATGCACTATCGCAAGGTGATATATTTTTACTAAGGGCAAATGGTATTGATTCATTTGGAAATAATGTTGAAATCGATGCGGAAAATACTACTATTTCTTGCACAGCAGGACCAACCTCACATGTGACAACGGATACATGGGAGGTGGAGATTACATCTGCTGGAAACGATCGTTCCTGTACAATAATGTGGGAAGGAATAATTGCTCAAAATTTCTTTGATGTTGAATCGGTATTGCTTGGTGGATCAGTGGGCTCCACAAATACGGCTATGGGATTGGGTGCCTTCCTTCTTTCTCTTGTTTTGATTACACTTGTCGTCCTAATTCGCAAAGCTAATCAAGTCCCTGAAGATGAATGGATTGAAGACGCATTTGATTATGATGAAGAAAAACCTGAAAGTTCAGCCTCGCAGGAAGATGAAGAAAAAGAACAATCCGAATCAGATTCTGCTAGTGATCAACAAACCAATGGTGACTGGATTGACAATGCCATGAAAACCGAACTAGCAGCAGTAGCTGCAGAGGTTGGAGTAATGCAAGCAGCACCGGGTACAGAACAAGGTTCAACAGGTTGGTATGTAGATGTCAGCGAAGAAGTACAGTACTGGGATGTTGCTGACGATGGTACTTGGAATAGAGTCTCGTGAGAATCACACACTCATTCTAAGAGTTGTGCGATAACCTTCATTTCAACAGCAATCGGTGTAGGTAATGCTCGTATTGCTAATGTAGTCCTGGTAGGTCCTATTTTGCCTAATGTTTCAGCCCAAACTTCATTGTAACCTTGGAAATCTCTCTTCATATCGACTAAGAATGTTGTAACATCAATAACTTGGTCCAAAGAGGAACCCGCTTCTTCTAAGATTGATGCGATATTATCTATTACAGCTTGAGTTTGAGCCTTGATATCATAATCAAGAGGCTCTCCATTTTCGTCATGTATTGGACCACCGGGAATTGAGTTTGTCACCGCTTGACGTGGACCTACTCCAGAAAGATAGAGCAAATCACCTACGCGTCTCGCATGGGGATATGCGCCTACTGGCTTTGGAGCAGAATCAGTATTGACTGAACCATCTGCCATTGTAGGCTCCCATAAAGCAGGACCATTCTCTTCAGCAGTTGTAACTTCATCAATTGCCTCAGTATTTTTGTCAATAGCCGCATCCTCTGAATCGTTTGAATCTAAGACACTACGATCGCCATGGAAATATTCTACATCGTCCTCGTCATATTCCTTATCGCCAGTTCCGCATGAAGCAGGGTCTAAGTGTATTACTGCAGCACCAGCACCATGAATTGCTTCATAGGCTAATACTTCTCCAGTCAAATCATTTCGATTATCGTTGATAGCTGAAAGCCACCACATTGGCTTGAATGCTACAACCTTTCTGATACGGATTTGCTTTTGAATTGTGCGTGATAATTGACCTACATCTTCAAGTCGTCCCTTTTCCATCAATTCAAGGATTTTACAATTCCACTCATCATCTTTTAGTGAATGAATTTTATCATCAGCGGGATCAATATTTTCGGTAAACATTCTATTGGAAAGTGACATTGCAGTAATTGCTATTGCTTTTCGTCCAGTACTACGGACAACATCTAAGCATGCTTTTGCCATTACCGAGGTTTCAGAACGATTGGCATAAACGTTGGAAGAAACTATTACTGCTGGAATTGCATTATCGGGATTTAATAGTTTTAGAGCAACAACTGAGCCAACATCTATTGGGAATCCATAGTAGTTCACCGTACGACTCTTTAGGCCGCGTTGATGATTTGCTTCGTTCCAAGCATTAGCAAATTCAGAATCAATATTGAATGAATAAGGTATTGAGCCAAGGTCATGAAAATCATGGTCGACCATAACCCATTCCGGATTAGGATCAGCTTGAATTTGGTGACCGATGATGCTAGGCCAAGTTGTTGAGTAAATAATTAGTAAGTCTGCCTCACTATTTTTGATACGGAGGGCAGCTTCATCAAATGCTTCTCTAAGTTTTGTCCAACCAGGGTTTTGTTCAGGAACGAGATAGGTGTGAGGGTGGACAGGAACAATGTATGAGCCTATGATTTCACCGTCACTCATTGTGATTCCTCCTCGTGTTTGTAACAAGGCCATTCTACTACCGCATTACCTGTTCCGATGATAGTTCCATATCCATGCAGTATTGCAGGGTAATCTGGTGTATTTAGCGCAGAGATAAGCCATGATAATCCTCCACCATCACTTTCAGCAATCGCTTGTTCAATAAATTCAGGCATCTCATCGAGGATTCTCTGAGTCTGTCCTGAACGAATATAATCAATAATTCTCATATCCCAAAGATGCATTGCATGGCTTGCAATATGCTCTTTACTCATGTCTTCCGGAATCTCTGATTCGGTGGTAAAGTGGCGATGTGATAGGGAATTACTTGCCAAAATAATTGCCTTCTTACCACTTTCTTCAATAGTTTCTCTAGTGATTCTTCCTAGTTCAATCATCATCTCCTGCATTACTTCAGCAGAATAATAATCTGTAGAACGGTTTGATGAGATTACAACTAAGGGTTTGTCCCATTTTGGATTGAATAAATGCCCAGTAGTAATGGTTCCATAGTCGACTCTAAAATCAGGATTTTCCATCATTTTGACTGCTAATCCAGCCTTTTCTGCATTGTCGTGTATTTGTTTTGCCAATTCAACATCAACATTTAGATCATAATGGTATCTAAATAAGTTTGGAAAAACAGGGTCAACACTCAAGCTTTGAAAGTTTTCCAATCCTAAAAAGTGAGTTCCGACATATGTTTGCCAGTGGGGTGAAAGAATTACTATTACATCATGATCAATTTCCGAAAGAGATTCACGCAGTCTTTCATATCCCCAGCGCAATTGTTCCCAACCGCCTTCGGAAGTCGGTTCATTTTGGTCTGGATTTTCGGCATAAACCAAATGAGGGGGGTGAGGTGCAATGCATCCTGCGACTATTCTCCCCTTCGCCATATCATGACGCAAAGGGTGAGGGTCTTTATCGGATTCGGCCAATGCCGTTATTTTCAAATTGAAAACCCGAAGACTCAAGGATAAATCACTTCTCGCCAACAATATGGCTGAAATTGAGGTGCAAGTAGTTCCAGCGAATGATGGAGAAGAGTGGAACTCCGTTGCTGGATGGCTACCCAAATCATTTCGACATGCCATATCTCCAATGATGATTGGTGCGCTATTTGGAGCATTTTGGCAGACAATTATACTTCCCAATATGGCCTATGGTTATCCATCACCAGTTCAAGGTGCATTCATTTTAGCGCTATTATTTTCACCTTTAATGTACAAATATTTGCTACCTGATCACAATGGTGACTTGAAAGAATATGCCATGGGCCTTGGCATTCTTGGGCTTGCCTATTCATTAATTTGGGTTTCAGGATGGGGTGCAATGTTTTGTGGAGGGTATCTATCAGTATTGATCTGGGTATGGATTAATACTACCTGGTGGCAATATGAGTTGCCTTCATTCCGTTACGGAATTTGGCATGCTATTGGAATTGACATTGGAGCATTTGGTGGAGCGATTCTAGCCTATAATATCTATCTGTGACAATAAATCATTCTGAATATGATTCATCTTCACTAGGGAAGTCTCCAGAACGAACATCATCACAATATTGTGTGATTGCATTGTTAATGTCGGTTGATAGATTCAGATAGCGACGTAAGAACCGTGGTGAGAAATCCATGGTGATTCCCAGTAAGTCGTGGAGAACAAGTACTTGTCCATCGCAATCAGGTCCAGCCCCAATACCAATGGTTGGGATGGAAATAGATTCACTGACTTTCTTAGCCAGTTCGCGAGGTATCTTTTCCAATACAATCGCAAAGCAACCAGCATCTTCTAGCAGTTTAGCATCCGAGATTAGTTTCGCAGCTTCTTCATCTTCCTTTGCTCTAACCGTATAGGTTCCGAATTTGTAAATTGACTGGGGCGTAAGTCCGAGGTGACCCATTACTGGTATTCCAGCGGTTAGAATTCTCTTGACCGATTCAACTACTTCAGAACCGCCTTCAAGTTTTACTGAATGCCCATTTGATTCTTTCATTATCCGTACCGCAGATTCTAGGGCGACTGTAGAATTACCTTGGTATGATCCAAATGGCATATCTACAACTATCAATGCTCTGTCGACTGCTCTTTCAACACACTGTGCATGGTATATCATATGGTCCAATGTGATTGGTACAGTTGTTGCATGGCCGGCCATGACATTAGATGCAGAATCTCCTACGAGAATAATATCAACACCGGCTTTGTCAACCAGTTTAGCCAATGAGAAGTCATAGGCTGTCAGCATGGTGATTTTTTCACCCGCACCCTTCATTTCTTGCAAGGTGTTTGTAGTAACCTTCCTCGCTTGGCCATGAATGGACATAACACTGCCAATCGTCAAGTAGTTTTCAATCAATCGCCGAATATCATTTCTCAATTAGCATCGCCACATTTGTTATGACTGGTCACTTATTGGCTATGTGTGGGACAGACTATGGAGCACGATATTTTCTTCTCAATCAGTCAAACTCCAAATGCTGAGGGATATGTTCCTAGCGAGCAAGAGATGTTCACTAATTATTACCAGCCATTGCAATGTGCAGATGATTTAGGCTTCGGTGTCGGCTGGTTAGCCCAAGCACACCTTTCAACTGAAACGCAAAAAAGTAACTCGCGACCAGTAGTACCACATTGGATTGGAGAGGTTGGATTGTGTACCGATTTCCCGCAGTTGGCGATGGATTCTTTTAGAAGAACTAAGAATATTGAAATTGGTAGTGCAGTTCTATCAATACTTGCATCAGGAGGGCCTATAGCGCAGGCAGAAAGAGTCGCCAATACTCTAAATTTACTCGGAATTGATGCAAATGAAAAACGTAGATTGCACGTAGGTTTTGCAGCAGGACGCTTTGAATTCATGGCAAGGCCCTACGGCATAGTGCCTCGTAATTCAGTAGAAGAGGCGGCATGGCCTGCATTGCGGGGTCAAATATTCATGGAAGCAAGTGATATCTTCTTGAGATTACTAAGAGGGGATACAATCAATTCAACTCAGACTTTCAAGACCATCTTAACCAGAGCGAATTTCCGTAGCGATGAAGACTGGCAAGCAGTTCAAGATGCAGCAGTTGAGTTTGAAGGACTCGACTCTGTTCCTGAAGAGATTGAAATTCCTAAGCGTTATGTTTTTGAAGATTTAAAAATCATTCCACAAAATTTCCGTCGTGAATTATTACAATTAGTTGCTGGAACACACGATCCTAGAGCACAAAAATTCGTTAATACTATTCTTCCGGTCAAGGTATTCAATCTATCGATTACCAAGGATGAAATCATTGATGCTACTCACCAAAAAATGTCTGAATTATATCACCCCGATGGTGGCCAATGGAAGCGTAGTGATATGCCTAGAACTTCTTTCGTTTTTATTAATGCAGAGCAAGGACTTACTCCAGAGCAACAAACAAAAGCAGCACAGCAAGAAGCAAATTCTGCACTAGGCGCTTATTGGAATGCATTGGAGGGTACGATTGACCCTTCCAAAGTAAAAAGCGCTTCAAATAACGCACTTGTTGGCAATCCTCAAGACATTGCAAAACAAATGGTCGAGCGTTTCCACCCACAAGATAGAGTCATGGCTTGGTTTGATTTCTTCAATCACGATAGTGATAGAGTATGCCGTAATATGACTGCATATATGGAGCAAGTCGTACCATTGGTTGAGGAATTATTGGAGTGAAGATTATGGAAATCCGACATGATGAACACTCTGCGGTAAAGCCCGGTAATCCTGGGTCTGCATTGTTTCCATCATCCCCTCTTGGTGAATCGATAGAAGGTATTCCAACCGGCCGAGAAGTTGCATGGGAACCACTTGTTGATTACCGCAGAAACGGTGTTTCTGAAACTACCATACATGGTGCGGTTGCATGGGCACATGGCGATGAAGTCATACATTCCTTCGGAGGCAATGTATTGTGCTATGGACGTTCAATGATGAAGCCATTTATGCTCAAAGCATTCACAGAAGAATTAGAGGATTGTAGTTGGGAACAAAAGGCGATATCGGTTGCTTCACACAATGGCGATACCGAACATGTCGCTGCCGCTCAATCGCTACTCAGCGAATCTGAATGGCCATTGATGCTAACTCCATTAGACGTGCCTCTAATCCAATTTGGACGTCAAGTACGAAGACCACGCCGCTGGTTTCACACCTGCTCGGGTGAGCATTCAGCGATATTGCATGGTTGCCGTAAAAAAGGATGGAATAGAGCAGGATATACTCTGCCAGGACATGAAGTATTCACAGCCTATATGGCTGAATTAAGAAAATATCTCGGCCAAGATTGGCAACCACTTCGTATTGCAAAGGATGGATGTGGCTTGCCCACAGTTTCCAACACTGTCGCCGAATTAGCACAAATTTACGCAGGCCTTGTTCGTGACAAAGATAAAGATTGGATATGGGAGGCGATGATTAAACATCCCGATTTAGTTGGAGGATTCAATCGATTGGATTCAACTGTACTGAAAGCTGGGGATGGAGAGGTAATCGCTAAAGAAGGAGCAGATGGTTTACTTGGTTTAGCGATTGAACACCCCGATTATCCAAAAGGTCTCGGTATTGTAATCAAAATAGCCCATGGCTGGAATTCCCAAGCAACATGGTATCTTGCAAGGGCTGTATTGGGAGTACTTGGAATTGATTTGAGAAACCCATATCCATTACACCGGCAGAAAGCATTCGTAGTTCCTGGTATCGTTCCAGAAGAATATTTAGAAATATTGAGTTCACTACCAACTTGGGATGAATGGGATCCTGATGGTGACCGTTGGCTATACGATGTGGAGGTCTGAAAATGATAATCAATAATTTCATCGATGGCAAATTCACTGCACCGGTCGAACAGCGTATGATGGATAATTTCAATCCAGCCGATGGAACCCACATCGCTACGATTCCTAGAGCATCTGCTGCTGATGTAGATGCAGCAGTATCATCTGCAAAGAAAGCACTACCACAATGGTCTGCATTAACCATCCTTGAAAGAGCGGATTGGTTAGATAAAATCGCAGATGCATTAGAGGAAATAAAGGAAGAGATAGCACAAACTGAATCACTGGATACAGGTAAGCCAATTTCACTTTCCCGTTCAACCGACGCTACTCGTTCAATTAGCAATTTTCGCTTCTTCGCAGAATTTGCAAGAAGCCAAGAACCTCTAGTGTTTGAAATGTCAGATGCTACAAATTATGTTCACACTTCACCCCTCGGAATAGTTGGATTAATCACTCCTTGGAATCTTCCGTTATACCTTCTGACGTGGAAAGTTGCACCAGCATTACTTATGGGTAATTGCATAATTGCAAAACCATCTGAAATCACACCACTAACAGCCAATTTACTGGCCCGTACAATGCAAAGATTGCAACTCCCAGATGGCGTTTTCAATCTAGTTCATGGCTTGGGACCAGAGGTTGGACAAGCCATTCTTGAACATCCTGATATCGGCGGTATCTCGTTCACTGGAGGAACATCTACTGGACGTATTGTTGCGAGAACTGCAGCTCCTTTATTCAAGAAGTTGTCTTTGGAATTAGGAGGTAAAAATGCAACCATTATCCTTGATGATGCCAACCTTGAAACAGTGGTTGCAGGTGCTGTTAGAGCAGCATTTACTAATTCTGGACAAGTTTGTTTGTGTAATTCAAGAATCTTAATTCACCAATCAATATATGACGACTTTTGTAAACAATTTATTGAACAAGTCAATACCATGATAGTAGGTGATCCAAGCGACGAATCAACACAAATAGGTTCAGTTATCTCAATGGAACACCTACAGAAAATAGAATCATACATTGATTTAGCCATCGAAGAAGGTGGAGAAATTCTCAGTGGTGGAAGCCGTGCTATGACTGGGCAAGTAGGGCCAAATCCAGCAGGGGCATATATCAGGCCAACCGTTATTGGAGGCCTCAGTCATCTCTCAAGAACTTCTACTGAAGAGATATTTGGCCCTGTCGTAACTCTTCATTCCTTTACAACAGATGATGAGGCAATTGAGATGGCCAACTGTACTGAATACGGATTAGCAGGTTCTATCTGGACTGAAGATGCTGAAAGAGGTAGGCACTTAGCCGAGCGAATCGATAGCGGAATCGTCTGGGTCAATACATGGATGCACAGAGATTTACGCACTCCATTTGGCGGTGTTAAGAACTCTGGAGTCGGTAGAGAGGGCGGCCGTTGGTCACTTTCATTCTTTTCAGAGATGACTAATGTTTGTGTTAAACGCTGAATCTCTCTATTGTTTTTTAGCATCTGGATTGGCTTGAATATCTGCTAATGCATTTATTCTAACTCTAACTTGAGCTGGTGTAGGTAGGTTTTGTTGAAGGAATGCGTGCAAACAATCTGAAAGGTGTATCATTGCAGATTCATAATCTTCATTAATTTCACAAAGGTCAGCCAATCCCCAATAAGCAACCAATTGACCAGATAAATCTCCTAATCGTTTTGCTATTTCTAAGGATTCAGTGTACAAATCTCGAGCTGAATCAAAATGCCCGATAGTTGCTTGACTATGAGCTAAATCAGACATTGCTTCAATTTGCCCATCTTCATCGTTATCACGCATTAAAATCTCAACTCTTCTTGTCCCTAGGGCGATTGCGGTATCGGAATCTTGTTGTTTCTTAGCAATCGCTTCCAATACTGCTAGACCATATACAATTCCTTTAGAATCTTCTATCTTTTCTCTAATACGAAGTGATCGTGATGCACTCGCTTTTGCTTCATCAAGGTCATTCGCAGCGAGTTGTAATAATGCTACATGATGAAGAACTGCTGCTGCTAATTTTTGTGCTTCAGTTATCTTTTCAGATTCCACTGCCAACTTATAGAAAGAGTCTATTGAGGCATTGATATGCTTAAGAGACTCAAATTTTGTCCATCCTGATTCAACTTCATTTACGGCTACTTCAGCAGCATGATCAAGTAATTTTTCAGCCAAGTCATTATCTTCAAGTTCTATTGCAAGGGGAATTAATCGAAGTGCTAACGGTGTGTTAATATCACTCATTGCACCTCCTGAAGTGAGCATCTCAAGAATCATCTTGGCTCTTTCAGGACTGACTGAACTTTCCATATCTTCACCTCATCTGCTCTTGTTTTTGAAGTCGTGCATCAGATTGAACGCAATCTTCCGCCATCAACTGCCAAAGAGACTCCACGTATACCGCTAGAAGCAGGTAGTGCTAGGAATGCGATTGCAGATGCAGTTTCCAGAGGATCTATCAGACGTCCAATTGGTACTTGAACCATCCAACCCTCTTGAATATCTTCAACACTCTTACCAGTTTTCTCGTTAATCGATGCTGCTAGAGACCCAAGTCTTTCCGTATCTGTAAATCCTGGTAAAACATTGTTGATTGTGATACAAGCAGGCAATTCTCTTGACAGTGTTTTTGACCATGAAGCCATTGCACCGCGTAATGTATTAGACAATCCTAAATTTGGGATTGGTTCTTTTACCGAAGTAGAAATTATTTGAATAATTCTTCCATAACCTTCGGCTTCCATACCAGCAACTACCGCTTGAACCATTGTATGTGCTGCATGGAGATGGCGTTTGAAAGGCCCTTCTAAATCAGCTAACTCAACACCAAGAAGAGGTCCACCCTTCGGACCAGCTGCATTATTGATTAGGATGTGAATTGCTCCTTTTGCAGAGATTAGTGCCTCAACAGCAGGTCTAATCGCTTCTGTATTTTCAAGATCTAGCGTGAGTGAGGAATGAGAACCATTACCTAGTGTTGATAGTTCAACACATAATTCATTCAAAGCCTCTGTGTTTCGAGCGCAGACCGTTACACTAGCCCCTGCTTTTGCCAGAATCTTTGCAGTAGCAGCACCAATTCCTTTGCTTGCACCACACACTAGAGCATGTTTGCCTTTAAGGGCAGTATTGGAGTACGGATAATCGTCACCGAGAAGGTCCATGCGTCATGCCACGCGGCATTGCGTCATAGGCATTTCCTTAGAGAATATTTTCAAAAACGACTTAAAGCCAATCAGTAATTGCATTAAGTTGCACAAGCCAATCATCACTTGCAATATCAATAATTGAAAAGTGATCACCTGGCAACCATAATTCATTGACTTCATCATCGCGCTCTTTCATCATTTTAGCATAAGCCTCAGATTGACTTAGTGGCACCTCAGTATCTTCTGCACCATGAATGAGAAGAATCGGGCAATCAGCAGGGTTTGTGAGCGGATTTAATTGATTCCAAAGAGTTGGATTCTCTTGAGGAGAGCATCCGATCCATTTTCTTACAGCATTCCCCTCATCTGATAGTTCACTTTCATCTGCTGCTATTAGGTCTGCAATCGGCGCTTGAGCAATGGCCAACCAAGGCTTTCGTTCAGCCTTTGCCGCCAATAATAGGGCGAGATGTCCACCAGCGGAATGGCCCATAATCATCGACCTCTGAACATCTATATTCGGTAATAAGGCAAGTTGGCCCCATGCCCGTAGAACATCTGACAAAGTATCCATCCAAACGCCTTCATCGCCTTCCTTCCAGCGCTTGAATTCTATATTCCAAGCCGCTATACCTGCTTCTGCTAGATCCTCGGCGATAGGTTTCATCAATTCAGAAGTGAATTGCTCTTTCCAAAAACCACCATGAATTAGCATGACGCATGGAATGTTACCCGCCTTTTGGTATGGTGATTCATCATCGGGCATATACAAATCAGCGTATTGCCATGGCTCCGCACCCCATTGCATTCTATCGCAGGCCATGTTACTGCGAGGGGCTTTAGATACCCGTTGTTTTCGGTCACTTGCTCTTAATCAAGGGCAAATTCGCTTTCTATCGCGAGGGAACAGAACAGTTTCACGAACATTCTTAGCTCCTGTTAATTTCATTAGAATTCTTTCAACACCAAGTCCCCAGCCAGCGTGTGGTGGCACTCCATGACGGAATCCAGCAACATAGAATTCAAATTCTTCAGGGTCTAAATCCATATCCTTTAGATTTTCAATAAGAACATCAATACGGTGTTCACGCTGACCTCCGGAAGTTAATTCATCTCTTCCACAGTTTAGGTCAAATCCTCGGCTTAATTGGCGGTCAGTGCTACCCATCTCTCCGTCGATGTGATGGATGTAAAACGGTTTTAATTCCATAGGCCACTGAGGTAGGAAATAGAATTGAGGTAAATCTACAGCGAGTAAATCAGAATTTTCAGCATCGATGTCATCGCCCCATTCTATCTTTCCACCCTTCTCTTTGATAATTCTAATAGCATCACAATATGATACACGTGGGAATGGAAGTTCAGGCACGATTAATTCAATTGGTTCTTCATCCTGAGTTGCTCGGAATTGATTGATTGTAGCAATGTGAGCGAGACATTCTTCATCCTCTGAGATAGATTGCCAGATATGGTGAATCATTCTTTCTAAAATTCCCATCACATCTTCATCGTTAGCCCAAGAACACTCGATATCGAATGAAATAAATTCATTCAAGTGACGATATGTATCATGCTTTTCAGCTCTAAATGCTGGACCTATTTCGTAAATACGCTCAAGGCCGCCAGACATACACAATTGTTTGAATAATTGTGGAGATTGGTTTAGATAAGCAGGAGTTTCAAAATATGTCATAGGAAACAAATCAGTACCACCTTCGGTAGCAGTTGCCACTATTTTTGGAGTATGTGTTTCAATAAATCCTTCACTATTCAATTTCTCCCGACCATACTGTAGGACTTTTCCACGGAGACGGAACATGGCATTGATATGTGTGCGACGAAGATCTAAGAATCGGTTGTCAAGTCTTGTGTCCAGTTCTACATGGACTGTATCTGTGACTCCCAATGGAAGTGGTGCTTCGGCACGTGCGATTAAATTGACAGAAGTTGCTACGACTTCGTATGCAGGAGGTGGTGTAGGCACTCCCTCCTTCGCCTTTGGTGGGCGCTTCTCAGAAACTATGCCAGTAAACTGTAAAGTTGATTCACGGGTCATTCGCTGTACTAAATCCAGCGCTTCCTCACCGATATTATCTTGTTTCAAGAATACTTGTGTTTTTCCAGTCCCATCTCTAAGGTCAACAAAACAAATCGCACCCTTGCCGCGATTCGCTTCCATAAAGCCTGCAATCGTCACTGCACTATCAACAAGTTCGGCACCTTTGCTCTGAATTTCGCCTAGAGTGTGGGTTCGATATGCGGTTGGCACATAGTTGCTCATGGTGCTGTGGGGCGGTCTGCCTCACATCAAAACATCGGTTCATCAATTAGCGTAATTAAGCGTATATTGAGTATTCATTGAATGAATTAATTACTAAAATATTATCTTTGAGAATATTATTTGTCAGTAATAGGCGTATTATTCATAAATGATTGTCTTGGGGAGCGATATATGCTGGCTGACCTGTTCTCATCGGAATCCGTTACTAGTGGCCATCCAGACAAATTATGTGATGCCATTTCTGATGCTATTGTGGATGCATGTCTTAGCGTCGATGCAAACGCAAGGGTTGCAGTTGAAACCTGTGTAAAAGGAAAAGATGACAAAAGTTTAATCGTACTTGTAGGAGAAGTTTCTCTTTCAGGAAATACACCTGATTACCAAGCGATTGCTCGTAACACTGCAGCCGCTATTGGATATACCAGTCATGCGATTGGGATGGATGCAATGTCTCAAGAATTATGTGATGTACAAGTCCATATTACTACACAAGCGGCGAATATCGCTCAAGGTGTCAACAAGGATGGACTACAACAGGGTGCTGGTGATCAAGGACTAATGTTCGGATATGCTTGCACAGAAACAGAATCATATCCGGAATTAAAGGGTCGCTATTTCCCGCTAGCAGCCGCACTTTCACAGAGGTTAACTCGTCGGCTTAGCGCAGTACGAGAACAAGGGATTTTGACTTGGGCTCGCCCTGATGGAAAGTCTCAAGTAACAGTTGAGTATGATGGAGAGGGGAATATCAAGCGGGTTCATACCGTAATTATTGCAATTCAGCATGATAAGAATCTGAAAGATCAATTTGATGGTGATGAAGCAAAGGAACTGGAATTTGTTAGGCAGCAAGTTACTGAGCATGTTGTAAAGCATTCAATTCCAGCTCAATTACTTGACGAGGATTACAATCTAGTGGTAAATGGAACTGGACGATTTGCAGACCCGGGCGGTCCATATGCAGATGCAGGTTTAACCGGCCGTAAAATCATTGTAGATACCTATGGAGGAATGGGTCGTCATGGTGGCGGTGCATTTTCTGGAAAAGACCCTTCAAAGGTTGACCGCTCAGCAGCATATGCCTCAAGATGGGCCGCAAAGCACGTAGTTGCTGCTGGATTGGCAGATATTTGCGAGATACAATTAGCATATGTTATCGGAGTTGCAGAACCTGTAAGTTTGAGGGTTGAAACCTTCGGAACTTCTTCACTATCTGATAGGCAAATCGCTCAAAAAGTTTCAACTATTTTTGATTTCAGACCTGGTGCCATTACAAGTGATTTAAATTTGCTTAGACCAATCTATTCTCCATGCGCAGCTGGAGGGCATTTCGGAAGAGTTCCGGGGTCTAACGGTGAGTTCCCCTGGGAAGTCATCGATTCAGTAAAAATTGCAGCATTACAATCCTGAGTCTGCTTAACAACTCAAAATGTAGCCATTATACCGGCCCTAAGGGCCGAACCTCTCAAGTGGGATGGATACCCCGCTAGTTTTGGTCCTATGTCTTCACAATCAACCCGTGCAGTGGCTCTCGTTGTTGTATTACTTATTGCAAGTCTAACGCCGTTAGCGTTTTCAGCCGCTGCAGATGAAGCGATTCACCTCTCAACAGATGTAACTCATGTTAGCCTTAGTGATGGTCAATCTAGCAATGTTACTCTTACAATTAATAACAATGGTACTGGAATTGAGTCCTATAACGTCACAATCAATTCAGCAACTCTATCCTCGGTTTGGGAGATAATTGCTAGTGAAGATGTAGTTGAAAATGTATTTCCTACTTGGTCAACCAATACTACGATTATAGTTAGACTTGGTGAGGGAGGAACTCCTAGTGATAGTGGTTCATTCGACATTATCGTAACAGAGCCAGATGCTAATATTTCATCAACTACTACGGTTTTTGTATCGGTTGCACCGTCTTATGAGCCAGCACTAGAAAACAGTTGGTCCGGAGGTATATCTTTAGAACAGGGGGAAAATACCAATCTAACCTTCACAGCATGGAATTATGGTTCAGTGGAGGACACATTCCTTCTAGATATCGAGCACGAACCAGATTTGACTACTTGGTGGCAAAACCAAACAGCAGTAATTGAGCCATGGGATGAAGCAAGTGGAAATGAAACTCTAATGTTTACTCAGCCTACAAATGGCACTTCCTATGATCTAATCAACGGTGCGATGAATGTAAGTGTTGAAATAAATCCACTTGAATCAAATGTATCGTATCTTTTGGAAGTTGTAGCAGAAGATGATTTGGGGATTCAACTATGGTCGTGGAATGATACACAAAATGGAACTCTGCTGATGGCAAACCTCTCTACAACATGGCAACCATTGGTCAACGGTAATATTACCATGACTGGAACATTATCAAGCAATGGAACTGCAATTGATTCTAATTCAATACAACTTTGTCTCTACACATTAATTGGATGCGGAAGTGGTTCATCTGGCAACGGAACTGGAAACGGTACTGGCAACGGAACAGGTAATAGCACAAGTAGCACCTCAATTCAAGCAAAGGGACTCGGTGGAACTCTGCCGGCAAATTGGAATGTATTTTGGCAAACTGATGAGTTGAATAATATCGCAGCAGGAGATTCAATGCAATCTACATTACAGATTGAAGTTCCAGTCGATGCAGAACCAGATTATTATGGATTCAGACTCTTCATCGCCTCAACAGAAGGCAATATTTCTTCATCAACATTACTTGTCATCGAAGTGACGGAAGAATACGAAGTCTCCTTCTCATTCCTTTCACAAGAACAAGATTTCATTCCAGCAACATCAACAAATACCACCATCCAAGCAACAAACTTGGGTAATGGTCATCAAAATTATTCCATGCAATTAAGTGTTAATGGAGGCCCATGTACGGCTTCATTACTTGAAATGGGGCCTCACGGTTTTGATTCTGGAGAAGCCAAAGATATCGGTTTACAACTTGTAGTTGGAGAAAATGCAACCGCTTCAGATTCCTGTGATTTGACAATTAGTGCAGAAACAGATATTGATGATACTCTCACATTAACAGCGGGAACATTTTCATTTACAATCGGAATTGATGAATTCGTTGATTTTACTATTGCAGTTCCTAATGGTGGTATTTCAGTAACTCCTGGAACACCTCTTGATTATGAGATCAGAGTAAATAACTCTGGTTCAGAAACTGTGACTTATTATCTTGATATTACAAATAATGAAGGTTTAACAACTTTGATTACTTCCTCAACAGGAGTATTAGTTGAATCCGGTCAAGTTGGACTATGGGCGGTTTCCACCGATGCTGACATTGGTCAATTAGGTCAACTAATACAACAATTCTCTCTCACTTATTCAGGTCTTACAGTATCGGCAGACCTTGACGTAGATGTTCAACCGATTGCATCTCTTGAGATGAATGGCCCACTAGACGGAAGAATTTCAGTCAAACCTGGACAGTCTTCGTCAATTGCCGTACAGTTAGTCAATACTGGGACACAAGATCTCTCTCTAGTTGCTTCTTTGTTTGGATTGCCTGCAGGAGCTGAAGTGGAATTAAGCCATTCTAGTGTGCAGATAGAAGCAGGTCAAAGTTTGCAAGTTAATCTCACAGTCAGCATGCTTTCAAGTGCTACAGCGGGTTCACACATGTTGACATTCTCCTACGGCGGAAATGGTACATCAGCAAGTCTATCCATTGATTTACAGATTTCACAAAAGGTAGAAGTTTTACTTTCAGGAACAACAGGAAGATTGGTTGCAGGTCCACTCTCTGGTGCTGAAATGATATTTGATATCACAAACCTTGGAACTACTTCCGATACTCTTCATATCAGTTTAGAAGATAATGGAGCATCGCAATGGTTTGAATTTGTATTATCTTCAACATCGGTCAGTTTGGATGCTGGGGCATCATCAGCGATTACTCTTAGCGTTAGAGAAGCTTCCTCCGGAGCACCTAATGCTGGAACGGTAATCTCTTTGATGGTATCTTCATCTAAAGACACAACAGTCATGGATTCTATGAATCTCACCATCGAATCGCTACAAGCCGGCGCAATTATTACAGTAATCTCAGATGATGATAGCGCAAAACCTGGTGAAACAATTCACGGTAGCGTTGTGGTGACCAATAGTGGAACTGGAACTGATAATCTATTGCTGACTACTGTTGCTGATTTTGAATGTGGTGTTTCTGAATTACTTAACTTGGATGCAGGAGCATCAAGTCAAGCGATTAGTTGGTCTTGTATAATTCCTGAAAATGCAGCAGCAGGTATCTCTACTTTTGATTTCAGAGTGACATCGAGTGCAAGAACAACTTTCGTTGAAGAAATAGTTGAAGTCTACACCGTTGAGCCAGTGTGGAGTGACCAAGGTGCGATTTTCATCGCAATCGGAAACGATGAACTAACTGTTCCAAATACTGGTGGTTCAAGTATGATCTTGACGCTTTCAAATCAAGCGAATTCAGTTGCTAATGGTAACTTGTCAGTCGTTGGAATGGGTGATGGATTATTCTCTATTGAATGGCAAAGGTTGTCAGATCAAGTAATGACTTCTGAATATACACTCGGTCCTGGCCAATCTGTTGATTTTTCAGTTCAATTTAATTCTTTAGTTAGTACCAAAAGCCATGCGGAATTGACTATTAGGGCTATCAGCCAAATCGGCTCTAGTACTAATCTAGATGATTCAAGAACTTTTACAGTAGACATCGAAGGTCCACAATTACCACCTTCCGGTATTTCACTTCCATTGGG
>JAACCR010000092.1 GCA_009937205.1 Methanobacteriota archaeon
ACCAATCATTTCAGTCAAGCGATTCAATTCTCTCCACCACGATGCAATTCTTGGGTTTGGAGGTGGCGCAGCACCTGCCTTCCCGCCATAGCGAACCTCTTCACCGCTTGCTACTCCTGTGATCCCTATTGGATGGATTGTAAGTGATGCTTGGCCACTTGCTGCTGCATGACGTGAGGGGAAAATAACCTCGCTTACAATTTCTCCAGTTTCATTTTGCCATCTCTGGTCCAAATTATCTTCAAATAAAACCCCGTCAGGAACAATCCACATTCTTACATCTTTTAGAGAATATGCGTTTTTGGATTCAACATCAGATAACTTATCCCATTGACCTAATTCAAGTAATCTATCCGCTTGATTAGTGGAAGCGATATCGCTGCCATTGACAACTATTAGAATGATAGTTACCCCCTCCATAAAATAGTCCAGATACTGCTGACATTTCATTGCTATGCGCCAAAGGTTTGACAACCATAGAATGTTTAGATGAGAACATGGCAATTGAGACTCCACCGCAACTGCCTTTTACGCCTAGCCGTATTTTACAACTTGATGCTGGATATTTAGCAATTGGATATGATGGACAATTATTACTTCTAGATTCAAACCTCGTTTATACAGAAGAACCTGTTAGTCCATTTCCAATTGCTATTGAACAATCTTGTATTGTTGGAAATAATTTAATCGCAACATGGTTGGATTCTGAATTGATGTTAGCTCGAATGGCCTCAATCAATTTAGATGACAAATTTGTTGAAGGCCCTTCAAGATCTGATTTGAGAATTCAAAAATCATTAGCAACCGCACTTCACCCTGCCGGTAATTCGTGGTCTCGAATACTAGATTCCCAACCTTTGGCTTTAGCTACAGATGGCAAGCGTATCGCATTAGTCCTATGGAATAAGGGTATTTATTGCCTAAATCCAGACTCTAGTGAGATATGGCGGAGTCCTCCGCCAGTATGGCCAGAAGTTAGTGATATGCCTAGAAGTGATGCAACCGTTTGTATTGACTTTCATGGCTCCGAGTTGCACATTTGGTGTGCTGCTGGCGGAAGATTGGTACTAGATGCTGATGATGGCAAAATTCTTAGAAGTGAGAAGGTTGAAATTGATGCTGTTATTGAAAATGTGTATAGAGATTCGAAACATGAATTGATTTGCGGCAACAGTGGAGAAGCATTTCATCTATCTGACAATACATTAAGATTGCAAAGTGATATTACTGGGCCCATTCAAAACGCTATTTGGGATTCTGAATCAGACGCTTGGAGAATTTCTGGTTGGAGAAAGGAAGTATTGTTGAAGGACCAGCCCACTATAACTCAATTTGATGAAATACCAATGCACTGCCTAAACATAGATGGACAATGGTGGAACTTATTCAACGATGGAAGTTGGAAAATATCCAACCTGTGAATTAATTCAAATCACTCGTTAGATTCAGTGTGACCACAGCGGCCACATGATTTGCGGTCCTTGTGATTTGCAAGGAAAACTCCTGGACCACATGAAGGGCAGAATTCTGCGTTACGAATTAGTGTGCCATCTTCTGCAACGGAATACTTAGACCACTTTGCTCCGGATTTTGGACCTTCAGCCATCATTCGTCACCTCCTTGTGCAGTTTCATCAGCAGCAGGGCTGCTTCTTAGTGACTCATGTCTCTTGAAAATATAATCAGGTTCTACCTTCATTGCATCCTCTGTTGAATAGATAAAAGCAAGTCCTGTAGTCAGTGGCTGACCAAAACGTGTGCTACAATCCTTAACAACGATCAGTTCAGGATTAGAACCCGGTTCTAGAGTCTTGACCAAATCCATTACATCCTTACGCGAAGGAGTTGATTTACCAATATGTTGCCACTTGAAACTTATTTCCACTCGATTGAGTAATTTATTTTCTGTTCTATTTACTATTTCCATATCAATCATCTCCTATCAGTTGATATTCACTTTTAGAGCATATTTTCCAGGCAGCTCAACCTTTAATCTCTTAGCAATCTCAGACCTCTGAGGTTGCATAATAATCGCATATCCAGTCCAATCGCTTGAAACTCTGGAAGATGGGTGGTTAGGGCATTGATCAACGCCTTCTGCTAATACGAGGTGACATTCACCACATGCATTTGGATTCTTTGCCATATCAAAACACCTCACTCAGAACTTTTTTCTGCATCTTCTTTCAACCACTCGTGGCATCCAAGACCTGGTTGCTTGCTGGTTAGACCAATCTTTGAACGACGAGGGTCACTTGTATCAGGGGAAAGTGAAACGATTCTAGAACGGACAGATGAACCAACACCGATTCTTCGGCCGCTTGTTCTTCCTTCTATCCAGCCCATGCCAACATTGGATTCTACCATTTCTTCTAAAATTTGAGACTTGTGGAGAAGTGCTTCCATAGGACCAATACGCACGAAGGCACCGAAATCGTTGACTTCAGAAACAGCTCCTTCGACGATTTCATAATCATCCATGCAGAAAAGTACTGCGTCAAAACTTACACGCTGGTATATTGCACCATCTCCATGGATAATGCGTCCTCTTCCAATTGGTTTGTGGTTATTTGTCACTAAAATAAAGCGGTTTTCTTCATCAAAACGACCTTCAAAGGCAGTCATTGCAAGACGATCGATGTGTTGGTCAAGGGATTGCCCCTTTCGCATATATTCAGCAGGAATACGGATTGTATCCTCCTTTGCTACGACTTTGTACATATTTTTCACCTCTCCGCTTCTTTTCGCCCATTGCAATGGGTGTAACGGAGCGGCGCAGTGGCCATTTCCGTCCTTCACCGGCTGTTGCCTCGGGAGAGAAGTTGTGCGAATTCATTCTCGCCACCGATGACCCCTATTTAATTCAAACTGTTAACAACGCAATACTGCTAACAATAATTGTAGTTAAAAATAGTACTTTTGGCGGATGATTTAGAGTAGGGAAAATGATGTATTTGTGTTCACTCATCCATAAGCCATAACAACCCCCACTGCCCACATCCTTTCAATGTCAGAGCGTATGCTGTCTTTACGACGGGAACAAGTGGTGGTTTTATTGCCCCTAGTACTGCTGATATTTACCTCGTTATCACCAATAATTACCTCTCAAAGCGAGGTATTTGAATTACAGGAAGAAACTACGAAAATGAATGTCTCTGGCCAACCGTGGGATCAACTAAGCCAGCCTTGGGCCCAATATGGAAGAACATCTACACACAACGGAACAATGCCATTGCATTCGATTAATGGAGGCCCTGGTCAAGGAAATGTTAGTGATGTTAACGAATTTGGGGTTATCGATTCACCAATAGTTAATTGGCAAGCATTCGATAATGGGGATGGTTCGGACGCATATGGCTCGGTAATCGGTGACTTTTCAAATTCAATCATCGCACCTGAAGCTGCAACGGAAAGATGTGGTCAAAATGAATTATTTGCAGTTCTAATACTAAGCGAATCCAATGGAAATGGTATTGATAGCAAATTAACTATCATTTCTGGAGATGATGCAAAACCTGTATGGCAGGTTAATTTAGGCGAGACTATGACCATTCGTTCTACTCCGGTTATTGTCGATGTTGATGATGATGGAAGAATGGAAATTGCTGTCACCTACGACACTAGTGCTGCGCTTATTGTAGATATGTGGTCCCCTGAATTAATTTGTTCAGAATCCGGATGGCAAACTGGCGGGCATAGCAATGAAAAATTATGGTCATATTCAAACGCTGATTACAGAATTGGGATCTCTACTCCTCACCTACCAACATCACAAAGCGATCATTATTCTATAACTCAGCCACTATTAGCAGATTTGTCCTTAGACGGAAACCCAGAACTTGTTCTAGCACTGGTTGATGAGAATACTAATGATCCAACACTAATCGCTTTACCTTTAACTGCAAGCTCTGCACCTGTAGCAGATTGGGAAGTCGCTCTTGACAGAGGAACTCATCCAAGTGATCCTACCTGGGCTGCTTTGGACTCCTCTAACACTGCAGTCGTCCTCACTACAATTGACTCTAATAGCGGGAGTATGTGGGTTTGGAGAGTTGATGGTGCTACTGGTTCTTTAGATTGGGAACGTGTTGCCATACAAGGTACTGATTCTGATAGTGATTCGCCTCGTCTGCGCTTACCGGGGCCAGTAATTGCACAGTTGGATAATGATGATGCACCTGAGATGATCTTAACTGTTCCAACAGATGCAAATGGAAGAACCAGTGGGCAAGGTGCGAGATTTATTGGAATGGAGTTAACATCTACAGATGAAGTATTCAACTTTAGAGCACCAAATGGATATTCAGATGCTCAGCCATTGGTTGTTGACACCGATGCTGATAACGTACATGACAGATTATGCTGGGTCACATGGTACTCTGAATCTTCTGTGAGTTTCAATCGGAAGGGAATGGTCGGTTGCCATGATATTTCTTTAGAAACACCTCTCAAAGAATGGTCAAGAGATCTGCAGAGAGGAACGGGTAATGATAATGATGAAATTGCTGTTTCTCCACCTATATGGATGGATTTGGATGGTGATTCAACGCCTGAAATAATTGTTGCATTTGGTAAGCGCTTATGGGCTTTTGATGGAATCAGTGGTGCATCTGCAGACATCTCAAATGCTTGGTCAAGTCCCCTTGCACTACCGCATAGAGCATGGGCAGCACCTGCAGTCGCTGACATGGATGGAGATGGTACTCTAGACATTTTAATTGGTGACACACTTGTTTCACAGCGAGCGAGTGACCTCGCCCCCTTGTCAGATGGACGTGGAATTAGTTTCAATCCAGACCAGGTGAACCCAGGACAACAGGTGACTATTACTGGGCTGTTTTCTAATATTGGAACTGTAACAAATGACGAAAGTGTCGATGCTGTAATATTGGTTAATGGTATTGAGATAAAGCGTCAAAGATTTAACGAAGTGAATCCAGTAGCACCGAGTGGAGAAGGTGGTCCTCAAACAATTACTATTGACATCACCGCTGAATTAGGAATTCATAGTGTTGAGTTGAAATTAGATATTAACAATAACATTACGGAGGCAAGAGAGGACAATAATATTGCTACAAGTGAATTGGTTGTTGTCGAACCGTATGTTGTAAGAATCGACATTCCAAGTGAAAATCAACGTATATCGCCCGGAACTAGTTCTGAAATTGATATTGATATAACTGCTATCGGGTCAACTACATCCGATTGGACTGTGACTTGGGATGAATCAAACTTACCTACTGATTGGACATTTGATGTAAATTCTACTTCAAATCTCAATCCAAATTTACAACCTAACATACCACATCAAATTAGTTTTGATGCAAGTATTCCTTCAGATGCATTGGGGGATGAAAATTCATTCGTAGATATTACTGCTACTTTGGATATCGATGCAAATATTTCTTTCACTACAAGATTGCCAATCGAAGTTTTGCGCACTCGTGGACTATCAATTGTAGGCCCTGATGGTCTTGGCTCGTCACAGGGTGTTGGACGACTAGGGTATGATGCATCTGCTTGGATTATGGTTGAAAACTTAGGTAATGCCCATGAATCTTCAACATCAATAGATTGGACTGCACCTTCTTGGGGCGGAACTCCTTCTTTGCGCACTGCAGATGGAACTGAAGTATTTTCATTAGATTTAGATCCTAATGAGAAGATGGAACTATTTGCAACTCTTTATGTAGATTCGTTGACTCAATTGGGAAGTACTACTTCCACTACATTGACTATTTGTATCGGTAGTGGGAGTGAAACAATTTGTGAAGAGATGGATGTTAATTTAACTGCAAGTGCAGTAGTAGTAAATCCGATTCATACCAGAACACTTCCAAACGCAACATTGGAATGGGTTGTTAGCGCCGATTTACCAACTAATGGCCATCTTGAATGGAACATGGTAGCGGCACAGATGATTCACAGTAATTGGGTTTGGTCTACTAGTGGAGACTTGACAATTAATGGAAATACACTAGAACTTAATGGAGTCGGGAATTCAGAAGCTGTAGGAACATTAACAGTTATTTTACCAATTAATGCACTTCCTGCCAGACATTCTTTCATGGATAATGACTCGATGGAGGATTTCCATGAATTGTTATTTACTTTACAAGTGGTCCAAGTTCACAGGGCGGAAGCGACAATACTTTCACCACTACCAGAATCAGGTGAAGATGTTGTTTCAATGAATGTTAGCGAACCACAACGAATCTTGTTGCGCCTCGAAAACCCTGGTAATGGTCAGGATGAATTTATTCTCAGTGGTGCATCGATAGCAGGGGCTGGAATGTCCTCTCCACCCGATGTGTATTTCCAACTGTATAATCCGCAGAGAACCTTGGGCTCACTTGCTACTACCATTGCAACAGTTGATGTAACATTATCACAAGAAATACCCGCTCAAGCACCATTTCAAATAGCATTTACATGGCAATCTATAATCAACGAATCTGCAACTACAACCATTTACATGGATGTTGAGGCGGAACCTGACCATCAGTGGAATATTGATTTGCAAGGAGGATACACTGTCAATGCCACACCCTCACAACTTCTTGAACTAAATATGACATTAACAAATATCGGCAATTCAGCGGATGAATTGACGATGCAACCTACTTTCTCAATGA
>JAACCR010000093.1 GCA_009937205.1 Methanobacteriota archaeon
GAAAGAAGAGTTGACGATCCTGAGATTATTTTTATTCATTTGAATCATACAAATCCTCTATACGATGAAAGCAGCCCAGCCTATGAGGAAGTTATCAGTAATGGATGGGAAGTAGGAGTGCAAGGCCAAACTTTCATTCTTTAACTTCTGTGATGGTGTAATCTAACACCATCAATTCAATGGAATAGTCAACGTTTTCACCGTTATCAGTATGTTGGCAACCAGCACCACCACCCATGCTTACATCAACCGAAATCTCGATTGAATAATCGCCAAGGCCAGCACCATTTGAATCGAGCCCAGCCATGATATCGGCTTTTGTAACATTGGACACATTGCCAATCATTGAAGCATCATACCATTCAACCAATGTTTCATGAGAGGCTGGAGCACCGTCTTGGTTTTGACCGCTTGCACTTCCATTGAATAGTGAATGGGACAAAAATCCGGTGATAGTATCTGGTTCAGAATCCGATGCACCCCCGAAAGCACAACCGAGGCCTTGGCTTGTTTCATCCTCTGAATAAGTCATCACAATCGTTGCTCCAACGATGTTCATCGCATCAGCGCCACCGAGAGAATCTGTTGACAAATCAAGTGCTAACGTACCCCCGTCGTCAATGTATTCTCCACCACTATCAAGCACAATGGTTTCGAAATTCGCAGTTACATTGTATGTTCCAGCAACCCCTTGTGATTCAGACTTATCCGGTGCAAAGGCGTAGTATGAAGCCTCTACCGAAGCGGTTAGGACAAAAACTACAACAGCTCCAACAGTCAATGTTTTCTGAGCAGGAATTGAGTAGCGCCCAAATGGATTTTGTGATGATTGTTCACGGAAATTACACATTATGAAGTGCGCAGCGAAAGCAGCACCCATTCCAGGTACTGAAGGGAAGATTCCATCAGCCCCACTAACCGTTTCCCAACCCATTATTGCAGGGAGTATGGACCAAAAGATGACAGCAGTAAAAGCCGAAACCATCATCACAACCGAATGGGTAGAATCTGGTTTGTACCCCATCCAACGAATAATTAGCAGAGGAACGAAGATACTACCAAGACCATAGACTGCTAATACTACTAATTTGAATACAGAATCTCCTCCTGGAATGTATAGTCCACCTATTGAAATTGCTGTAGCAAATGCAGCTACAACCAAAGTGACTTTCTTTGTAGTTTTGTGATCCTCTCGCCATTCAGGCTTGATATCATCCGTAATAGCCGCAGTACAAGCTAGAACTTGACTATCTGCAGTTGACATTGTGGCGGCAAAGATAGATGCGAGGATCATACCGATGCCAACAGCAGGCATTGTTTTCATCGCCAACATTGGAAGGCCAAGTTCTGGATCAAAATCATTAGAGTTGAATAAAACGCGACTTGCTAATCCGATAAAAGTAATCATAATTATGAAAGGAGTTTGCCAAACGAAGAACCAAGCCATGGCTTGCTTTCGGTCATTATCGGTGTCAAGAGTCATAATTCTAGAAACAACCTGCGGTTGGCCTGCGACCGCTAATCCTCCAAGGAAGAAAGCTAAGACCCACATCGAAAAGCCAAACATTAGATCTGGCGGCATTATATTCGTTAAAGCAGGATCTTGTGACTCTAGTCCGGCATTAAGGCCACCGAATCCCCCTACTTCTCCCAATGCAATCCAACATAGAATAAGTGAACCAACAATCATAACACATGATTGAACAGCATCTGTCCAAATTGAAGCGCGAATTCCCCCAGCATAACAATAAGCGACAACAAGAACAAAACCAATCAATATGCCATATATCTCATCCCACCCCAACATTACAAACAATGCCTTTCCACCTGAAGTAAGTTGAGCCGCAGCATATATGCTTAGGAATAATACCGAAAGAACCGCAGCTAGTTTTGCTTCAGGTGCACCCGCCTTTTCAGCAACAAGAGATGAAAGAGATCGAACATTTCTTCTCTGCCCCTCTTCATGAATGAATTTGTATAACCATGCCCATGCAATTAATTGTCCTAAAGTTGATGCAATGGCCATCCAAATTATGTTGTATCCCATCATGTAAGTAAATCCAACAGCACCAATGAACATATAGCCGGAATTCCAAGTGCTAACCGCAGATAATGCTGCTAAAGCAGGATGCATACCTCTTCCCGCTACAAGATAATCGTCAGTTGTATCTTTTTTGACACGCATGCTGGCCAAACCAACACCTGCAAATATGCTCAAGAAAAACAAAAAAGAAAGAAGAATACCGATTTCCATAAAACCCCACCTATTGCCACCGAAGAAGCGCCTTATCTTCAACTTCACTCGTATTTCCAAGGAATACCAGACAGTTCATACTCCCTCCATTAATTTGCGAAAGCGCTTCTAGATTGGTAGAAATAATATTCTGCGAAGGGGTCCCCATATCACTACAAAGAATTACACGAAACTGATTAAGTGGCATCTCCAGAACAGTTTTCAAAGATTCAATCTTGAACACATCGCATGGAGACTCATCCAAAAAACCATCAAAATTAATCTTTAATTTATCAATCATTGAAACCATAGATTCAACGGCATCAGAAGGCATCATTGGTTTTTGTTGACCAGTGCCAGCACCGGTCGGATCTAAGTCTAGGAGAGCTAAGGTATGCTGTCCAAGACCCATATTCATCGCAATTACTTCAAGTGGTGATGTAGCAATCCAATCTGAATATGGATATGTCAAAGTCGTCTGTCTACCAAATTTATAATTGGATAATCCAAGAGCTCCTGTGACAATGGTTGTAATCGAAATTCCATGGAATACAATGCATTCAATACCTGCTTCAGCAGCCTGTAATTGTAAATCAACATGTGTTGTTGCTTGCAATGGGTCGCCAACGACCAATAAGCCAACCAGTGTTTTTTTTGCCAATTCAAATAATAATTCTGGAGATTCAATTTCTGGCCTCATCACTTTAGTGATTTCTCCACATTCAGATTCCAATAAATCCAATTGGCCTTGTGGCCATAGAGCGGTATAGGCTTCATAGTGAAGAGAATCACATGCCAGTGCAGCTTGTTTCGCTTCAATGGTCATTGATGAAAACTTGCCAGGCCCCATGCCAATTAACACAAGACCACAATCTGGTAAGTTGAGAGTATTGCTATTTTCTGCCGTCATCCTCAAACCCTCCCGTCGCTTGGATGTAGCGAGCATCATGCGTCATTTGAGTGTGCCGAGCGCGCAAACCCGGACTTGGTTGGACTTTTGTAAGTCCAATGGATGGTTGTTTAGCGAGGCAAGAGTTCACCCATTAGAAGGGGATAGAAAAGGCATCCCACTTTTGGATAGTGCCCCCGTTGCAGGAGATTCGGTATGGCAGGGGATGCCCGAAGTAATGGTTGAAGGCAGAGTAAAAGGACCATCCCACTGGACCCAAAGACTGGATGAAGAGATTTTCAAAAAAATGGAAGGTCAGTGGCCGGCAGCATTCGAAGTTCAAGGTGATTTGCAAATTGTAAAAATTGAACCAGAATTACAACAATTTGAATCAAACATAGCGGCAGCAATGCTACAGCAGTCACCTAATATTCGTATGATTTGTGCTGATGAAGGAGTTCAGGGCGACTTTAGAATCAGAAAACTAAGAGTTCTCCAAAGTAGAGGTGGCAACGAATCAACCCTGACCAGAATTAAAGAAAATGGTTATTCATTATGGGTTGATCCTACCAAAGTATATTTTTCAATTCGCCTATCAACCCAGAGAACTAACACAGCGATTTGTGCAACTAAGTTATCGCAGAGGCTTGGCCGAGGAGTAGTAGTTTGCGACCCATACGCAGGAGTCGGCCCTAGCATGGGTGCGTTATTGGCCGAGGAAGGATTAGTATCTGGCTATAATGTAGGAGATTTAAATCCACAAGCGGTAGAACTACTGCAAATGAACATTGAACATTTGGTTACAAAATCCTCGAGCAGTAATTTTTCTCCAGCAACAATTCGTTGCGCCGATGCCACTAAATGGGCGATGAATGATGAGTTGGTAGAAAGTTGTGATTTATTATTGGTTAACCTGCCCCATGATAGCATAAGTCATATTCCAAAATTAATTCCACTATTGAAAAAGGGAGACACAACGGTATTACGGGGCTGGGCTATCATCGATAAGGACGAATTAGACTCGCAAAAACAATCGATAATAGAGGCGATTGAGAACACATCAGCAATAATTGAATCAGTTACTATGGAGGAGATTAAGGGATTCTCATCCAGCAAATGTTTTGCTTGTTTTGAAGTGTGGTTATCAAGACCGATCTGAGCGTTTAATTCATCAAGCAGTTGTGCTTGGGTTGTAATATGGGGAACGTAGTTCAATGCAAGTGCGGAGTCACAATTGACATCACAGGAACAATTCCAAGAAAAGATGGAACAAAGGTTTGGTGCCGCGTTTGCGGAACATCCATGGTGCACCATCACAATTGAAAACTACTTCTAAAGTTGAAATCATATGGTTTCAACAGTATCCTCGCCCGCTAATTTTCTCCATGCTGCAAGTGCAAACAAGGAGATTATTTCGATGATACCAACGGGGGCGGGTAGAAGAGACGAATCCTCTGGTAGGCTAGAGGTGTTATCTTCAACGCCAGGGAATTCAGAAGCATTGTATGAATCTTCATAGATCATAAACCAATCTAAATCTCTAGGAATATCTGCACTCAAATATTCATGGTCCTCTTGATTTACCAAGAAATCATCTTCAATTCTGATACCGAACCAACCATCGAGGTAAATTCCCGGTTCGATAGTTATTGCATCGTAAACTGCAAGAGGTTGCTGGTTGTATGATAATCCGAATAACGGGTCATCAGTTCCACCAGAGAGTAAAGGAGGCTCATGAACGCAGCCTCCAAAACCATGCCCGAGTGAATGAATGAAATATTCTCCAAACCCTTCGTTTTCAATATGTGTGCGAGCAATATCATCTAACGACCAAGCAGGTGTTCCCGCTTCAATTAACGGGAATGTTAAATTCTGTGCATCATAAACTGCATTATATGCTTTGATTATGGTTTCGTTTTCAGTCCC
>JAACCR010000015.1 GCA_009937205.1 Methanobacteriota archaeon
GATTGCAGTTTCAACATTCATTGAACATTTCACATCATAGATTATGGTTTTTGATTCATCACTTGTTCCAGCATCAGAAGCAAGAATGTCTTCAGCCATTAATGCGATTAATCGGTCAGGGTAAACGAATTGACCGTCTTCATCAACAGCACCAATTCTATCACCGTCACCATCAACACCCAGCCCAAACTCAAGTTGATTTTCAACAACAGCATTACCAAGATCAATCATATTTTTTGGACGTGTTGGGTCTGCGCCATGGTTAGGTTCAGTAGCATCCCAATCACAGAATAAGTCAGTATGTTCAGCCCCTATCATATTGAGTAATTTGGTCATCGCAGGGCCAGGAACTGCATTACCACAGTCAACCGCAACCCTAACGGGTCTTGCTAATGGTCCAACTGATTCTACAATCGCTTGCAGATATGTATCTATATGCGGATGGTCAACAATACTTCCTTGACCTGAATCAAATTCTCCAGATAAGAATACTTCTTTCAATTGTTGAATTTCTTCCCCTGCTAGAGGAAGTGTACCATTACACATTTTGAATCCATTATGTGTTGGCATTGGCAGGTGAGATGCAGTCACCATTACTCCGCCATCAACTGGAAGAGTCCAACATGCATGATAGACACAACCTGTGCTAACTATTCCTAAATCATAAACAGTAACTCCGGCGGAAACAAAACCTGCAATCAGGTTTTCAGTTAATGCAGGAGATGAATCGCGAATATCTCGCCCCACTGCAAATGTTTTGCACTTTAGGTAAGTGGCCATTGCTTTACCTAATCGCAAAGCGAATTGAGGGGTAATATCACCGCTACCATCGCCATTTGCATGGCCGCGAATATCGTATGCTTTGAAGCAGTGTTGGGGCCACATGGAACTCCCAGCAGGTCCTTGTTTTCAATCCTGTGTGCTAATTATTTTCTAACAAAAGCAATGATGAAGGCAATTATTATGGTAATAACGGCGAACTCAACAACAACACCTTGCCATATCGCTACAGCCAGGAATACTGAGAATGTTGGAATAATCATGCGCAATAGTTTGGGCCAAGTCATCAAACCTTGAGGGGTTTCAATGTAAGGTGATCCCGGCATTAATGTAACCTCCATTAATGATTATGAATTATTATCAATTGCTTGAATGACGATTTCGATTCTAGCATTAGCCGGTAATCCAGCTGCAGCAAAAGCAGCACGTGCAGGTTTTACCTCAATCGCATCAACCCAAGCGCCATATACTTCATTCATTGCAGCAAAATCATTGATATCAGCAAGAAGTATTTGAGCAAAACAGACAGCATCTCTTGTTAGATTTGCAGCCGTTAGTAATGCATCTATTTTTGCTAATGAAGCAGCGGTTTGGGCTTGGATATCATCACCTGCTTCAGGTGCGATTTGACCACTTAGCCACACTACTCCATTTGCTATAATGCCGGCGGAATAAGGTCCGTATGTTTTTGCACCAAGGTTATCGATAGAGCGTTTCTCCATGAGTCTGTGCTATCGTCCTCAGCCCATCAATGCATTGATTATGAAACGATGATTTGAGGGAGAGGGAGTATCAGCCCCATCCATGCGCACCTGTTGGGTTCTGGATCATCCCGCGCATGTCAGATTATTGGCACCGTTCATTCGCAGTGGCCAATCCAATGATATTATCATCGCATGTGACCGAATAGAGGGTAGAAACTTACTCGAGAGTGCGGATGGAATATTGCCGCGACGGCAGAAAACGTGGGTGCAAAGAGCAATCGGTAGCGCCAAGTCGATCAAAGCATTGAGGAGAATTAATCAAAGCCATAATTTCATGGCCGTTGCTGGTAAAGATGGTAGCGGTGCAATAGAGAGAATAGTCGTGATTGGAGCATCACTAGAATTGTTAGCACTCAAGAATGTCATCAGATTAGGTAAGATAAAATCCATCAAACATTTAGTTTATATTTCTGATACCGAAGTAAATCATATTGCGCATAACTTGGCTCTAAAAGAGTGTACTGAAGTAATATTACCAACTCACTGGGATGACACTATCGATGGAGGCTTTCTCGCAAAAGTATCAAAATCAAGCAATATTATTGTTCATCGATTAGACGGATTGCATGGCCATGCTCACCTACGTCCAAGCCAGCGACCAAATCAAGTTTCAGATCCTCCTAGAGCGATGGTTCGTCGCTTAAGCGGAGACGGCATTCACGATGATGGCGAAGTCATCCACATTCCTGAAAAGGTATGGGATGGACTAATTCCAACCTTTGCCGATGAGTCAAAATATACTGGTGATGCATGGCAATTAACTCAACAACTAGCAGCACACGATTGTCTAATTACCAATTCAGTAACTCTTGCAAGTGAGGCTTGTCTTCTCGGCACTCCAACCTTGTTAATCTCAAAAGCAAAACGTGGCTTCTTATCTAGACTTGAACAAGAAGGCTATCCATTATTCATTTGGAATGAGAATTGTGAAGGAGAAAGGTTTGAACAAAAATTAACCCAATTCCTTTGTGGCATTCACTTAACAGATGCATTGGAGCCAGAACAATGGCCAAATACTAAACAACAATTGGCTGAAATTCTAAGACTTGAACTCATTGATTGAGCCAATTAGTGATGATTTCCAAGTGGTCTCCAGCCATTTGTAAATTTCCAGCGAGAATAGATTCAATTGGCCAAAACTTTGCATCAGCAGCATCATCACCTGCACTTGGTTGTTGTTCAGAACTAACTTCAATTTCATAAACAATGCTGACAATATGCTTACGCGGGTCTCTATCGGGGTTTCCCATTACAGAAATTAACTTTGGATTTTCACC
>JAACCR010000094.1 GCA_009937205.1 Methanobacteriota archaeon
GTCCAAAACAATAATTCTCCCCCCATCTCTATCACACATCATCAAATGAGTTTCATCAACCCATTCCATGCAGGTCGGTCCTCCAAAACCAGAAGCCACTTGTTCTATCACAAAACCCTCTTCAATTACATGTGAGTTGAATGGTGTTGTATAGGGATAAATCTGTCTTGCAATTAACAAGAAAAATAGTAATGCGACAATTGGAATGACATGTCGCCTAGTTCGCATATTATCATTGAAGACGGGTTTTGCTTTGAATCTTAGTCATCAATTGAACGGAGAACGATATTCATCAACATCTGCTGCAATTCTTAGCAGTTGATTGTACTTTGCAACTCTATCAGAACGTGAAGGTGCACCTGTTTTGATTTGTCCTGCCCGAGTACCAACTGCTAAATCAGCAATTGTCACATCTTCAGTTTCTCCACTTCTATGTGAAATGACATTGTTGAAACCATGTGTAGTTGCCAAATCCATTGCTTCTAATGTTTCAGTAACAGTTCCGACTTGATTTAATTTAACCAACATTGCATTAGCAGCACCGATCTCAATTCCTTGTGCTAACCTTTCGGATTGAGTAACAAATAAATCATCTCCAACAGTTTGAACGCGATGCCCTTCTCTCTTGGTGAATAAAGTCCAACCGCGCCAATCATCTTCACCAAAGCCATCTTCAATTGAAACAATTGGATATTCGTCAAGCCAACCTGAATAGACGTCAGCTAAATCTTCACTCGATAGGACCTTGCCATCCATATGATATCCATCTTCATGGTAGAATTCTGTAGCAGCTACATCCAATGTAATTCCCATTTCTTCGGTTGAATATCCTGCTCCTTCAATCGCCCTAACCATGTATTTCAGACCTTCTTCATTAGCCGGTAAGTTAGGACAGAATCCACCCTCATCACCTACTCCTCCAAGTAACCCATCAGCCTTTAATTCAGCCTTTAAGGAGTGATAGGTTTCAACACCAGCGCGCAAACCTTCAGCAAAACTATCGAAACCATGAGGCATTACCATGAATTCTTGAACATCTACGTTGGTTGCAGCATGAGCACCACCGTTGAGAATGTTGAGCATTGGTACAGGCATTAATCCGCCAGCGACTCCACCGATATATTTCCACAAAGGGAGTTCGTGAGTTGCAGCACCCGCATGCAGACAGGCCATTGAAACACCTAACATTGCATTAGCACCCAACTTAGATTTATTTTGAGTTCCATCAGTTTCAATCATCACTTCGTCGATTAATTTCTGTTCATCAACAGGCATTCCGATAACAACTTCTTCAATATGTTCAAAGATATTTGCAAGAGCCTTATCAACACCCTTTCCAAGGTATCTGGATTTGTCACCATCTCGCATCTCAAGTGCTTCATATGCACCCGTTGAAGCGCCGCTAGGAACTGCAGCACGGCCCCTTAAACTACCATCAACATAACAATCAACTTCCACAGTAGGGTTGCCCCTGCTGTCTAGAATCATGCGTGCATCGAGTCCGGTAATGTGGCCTGACATAGTGCTCTCCGGTTATGGCCAGCAGAAGGCATGATTTGAACTAAATGGATGAAAACGAAAACAACATTATCCAAATAATTTCAATATTATAGCCATAGATTTCATCGGATATATTCAAGAGCAGATAGAAAGATGGTCGTATTTTCAGAGAATTCAAAAATCCGGAAAGCGGAAAGGCTACTTCCGGTAAAAAGGTATAACAGTAATAATAGTTTCCACATAACTGCGCATTAGTAGGTTTGATATACCGAATGCGACGGCGTCCAACCATGCCTCGTATCGCAGAGATAGACCGTGCAATCCTAGCCGAACTCCGAAAGAATGGCCGTATGTCATATGTCCACTTAGCAAAGGAAGTAGGGGCATCAGAAAGAACAGTTCGCACTCACGTTCGTAAGATGGAAGAGAACGGAACAATTCGTGGCTACACTGTTCGTGAAGGCGACGTTGGTCTAACTGCTCTAATCAGAATCAAAGTATCTCCAGGTGCTGAGATCGGGTCATTTGCAAGCGAAGTAACCGGTTGGGAAGGAGTTGAAATTATCTATGAAGTTTCAGGAAGTGCAGATTTAGTTGCACTAGTTCACGTTGATGACACAATGTCTTTGCGCACCCTTCTTGACAAAATGTGGTTAACTGCTCCAAATGAAATTGCAAGCACAACCACAGAATTAGTTCTTGAACAATATTGAATAAATTATTCATCCTCTTTTGGAGGGTCGACTACTGATTTTTTTTCTTCAGAATCTGGTAATGAGTAATCGATGCCGCATGATTTGCAAATCATGTTCTTGTCCCAATCGCATTGTCGGCGGCACTGTGTCATAATCTTGCCATAGAGGCCATGTTATTCAAACTCCTGTTTTGTAAAGATGATTAAAATAAGGAAAATCATCAAAATACTGTAGCAGTGATCACTCAGCAGTAGGGACTTTCCAACCGACCCACCAAATACCGATTAAAGCAACAATCACAATTGTTGTCTGACCAAAACCAGGGTCTCCAGCCTTTGTAAGTGCCCATACAGAGAAGCCCGAAACCAATGTGATAAAACCACAAATGAATATCTTTGAATGTAGGGGGAGTGCTTTACCTGCACGGTAATAATCTAGCAGTATATTACCGAATAAACGGTTGGTTAGTAGCCATTTGAACATTCGTTGAGATGACCGAGCGTAACAATATGCTGCTGCTACCAGCCAAGATGTCGTAGGCCATCCTAGTAAAAATACTCCAATAACTGCAAAGACAACAACTAGACTTCCGAAAACAATCCAAACAACTCTCGAGATGGGATTCGCAGATGGTTTATGTTCAGCGAGAATGCTATTGATCAGTTCCACATCCTCAAGTGGAAGTGCCTCTTCTGTTTCCTTAGAAACAGTAGATTTTGCCGAAGCAACAGTTTCAGAGATGGTGATGGAAACCATGTCACTCATGTCGGGGGCGGGGTCTTCATGTCAAAAAGGAATAGGATGATGTGTCCGAAGTTCTCAAGGCAGATAATGTGCAGGATGAACCATGACAAGTGGCGATTGCGTGGCGAGGAAGGCTAGCGCAGACGACCCCTTGCGCTGTGCAGTATTGATTTCCGGCTCTGGTTCTGGAATGGAGAAATTAATCCATCATCAGCAATCCAATTCACCTTGCAGTCACCAAACAGTTATTGTAATCAGTGACAAAAAATCAGCTGCTGGATTAGGTAAAGCCGAGGCATTAGGAATCAATAACTTGGCAATTGAATTACCCGATATTGATGATGCTAGTCAAAGAAGATTGAATCATGAGGATCTAATTGGTCAAGCGATTGAAGAGAGTGGTGCAGAACTTGTAATTCTTAGCGGATATATGCGAATCCTTACTCCTTCATTCGTTGACAGATGGGTGCCGAATTTAGTCAACATCCACCCATCACTATTACCACATTTTCCAGGTGCAGATGCGCATAGTGACGTAATTGCTAGCGATGTGGAAGTCAGTGGATGTACAGTACATTTTGTTGATTCAGGGGTTGATTCAGGGGCAATAATCGCCCAATGCAGAGTGCCAAGATTACCCGGTGATGATGTAAAATCTCTTGCAGCAAGAGTACAGGTCGAGGAACATATTATTTATCCACAAATTATTGATGCAATCGCACAAGGAAGAGTTTTCTTAGAAAATAATAAAGTCACTATTGATGATGTTCTTTGAGTTGTGATTTTTCATTATAATTGGAAAAACCATCACCGCGTCCAGCAATAACTATCGTTGCTAAACCGTCAAATAATGAATTGACACTTGAACCATCGCCCATCTGATAATCACTAGGGCAGTTAGCGAGTAACGGTTGTCGATTTGAATTAGAATCAAGAGGAACTCCACCACCACTTTGCAATAAGGCCTGTAGCGAATCCAGATCTAAATCAAAAGCATCACATGGAATAAATTGAACTGGACCAGATATTTCACGATAAACCCAACGAATTACATCACTCAGTTTTTGACAATGCCCCGGATCTGGCCAAACCTCACCTTCAAACAACGAAATTCTTTCTTTACTACCACAGAGAGTAATAATTTTTACAATACCACATTCGATGCAAAGTTGGCGTATCCGTTCGACACCACCACACATCAGTGCCTTGTCTTGACCCATTCTCGTACTATTTCCACCGGCAAAAATAACTGCTGAAAATTGCTGAGAATTATTGTAAGTCATCCAAACCCTCTAGAGCAATTTCTAATTCGGCTAAGAGGCTACGAACTCTCTCTAATAGTGCCTGTCTTTCTCGGGTTGAACGGGCTTCTGGCAACCATTCTAACAACCGCCTAACATCTTTAGCATCGCGTTCAACTGTCCACTTCAAGACCGATTCTAAAACCGGGTCTTCAGTGGGTAGAAAGCGGTCCGCCATAGACTATTGCAGTTAGACCAAGCCCTTCAATTCTGCTCTGCTAAAGCCCGTTTTCGGATTCGTTCAAATAGTTCTCCACCAGTCGGTGCGAGTTCTATCATCTCTTTACAAATAGTTGGATTCCTTTTTGATAACGAGCAAAATATTACCGCTGTTTGATGCCATAACTTACTCTGTCTTGACATTTCAAGAATCCAAGCATCATCCGGAACTGGACTTCCGCCGCGAATTATTTCTTCCGAGATTTCAAGAATCATATCCAAGGATTCTTGCCGTTGTAACAAGTGAATAAAGGCCATCCAAGGATCTTCACCCAAGTCTTCTTCAGACAAGTTGGAAAGAAGTATGCCAGCCATCTTCAAGTCTTCATACCCATGTCTTTTCCACAGTGCAGGAATCAATTGCGCCAACTTTCTGCGATTTTTACTATTGGTCAGAACCCATGAAGCGATTCTTCTCAGTTCTGGGTCTGCACATCCAAGATTGAAAGAAAACCCCGCATCATGTGCTAATAGATCTGAAGTAGGTTTTACCATCAATCCAATACATCCCTTGGCATAAGCAAGGCGTAGAAATTTCAAACTCTTTCTTTTTCCCAACAAGACCTTGGGCGATTGATTATTGAGAAATTCGTCTAAATCTGAAATCAAGAAGAACCACCATCAACCGTCTTTTTACGAACAGTGTCAAAAATATCCCCTACTAATCCAACGGAATCACGCAGGGTTGCAAGCATTTTTTCCATAACATTGGGGTCTTCGAATTTTTCTTTAACCATGGTGCGCAATGTTTCTTCAATGATTGCGTGGTCTTTATCATCGATCTCAAAAATCGAACGAAGATGTGCCAGTACTCTGAATTCATCTCTTGAAAGAGAAGCATTGACGATTGCGACTTCGAAAACTTTGGTATAAATAATTCTTGCCTCGTCTATCGAAACAACATCGCCTTTCGGACTTTTCCGTCCTTCTTTGATGGCAGAGTAAATTTCACCAGGTTCCTCACTTGTAAGATTTAGCGCACTAGCTAATTTTATAATCAATCTCTTCTCTTCTCTAGTCAAAACACCGTCCGCTAGCATCACTTCTACAGTGGTACGGAAGATGTTCAAACTACCGAGTGAGAGTTTGGGCATATCAAGCCCATTGTTTTCCTCTTCTTGAATACATTGCCTAAACATAATCACTGATTTATGCAACTTTTTAGCAAAAGGGTTCAATAAGTATTGGCATGTCGCATTATTTGTTCACTTCCCTTTCACGCTTTGAGATGGCAACATTTCAAGCATTGCAATGTAGTGTAAGACTCAATGGGTCTTTCCAATCAATGCGAACGGTTTAGTGAACACAAGGAGATAATTAAAATGGCTCAAAAAAGAAATAATCGTGACTCCGGTCACCATCAGAAGCAAAAGGCGATGAAGTATTTGATTCGCGCTGACATTAAGGTCAACGGTTCTGTCCAAAGAAAGGACATAATCGGGGCCATCATGGGGCAAACCGAAGGTTTGCTCGGTGACGAACTAGAAATCCGCAAGTTGCCAAGAACAGCACGCATCGGCCATGTCGATGTCGAGATTGAATCCAAGGGCGGTAAGGTGCACGGAGTAATATCAGTGCCAAGCAGTATGGATAATGTTGAAACCGCAATTATTGCATCCGCATTGGAAACAATTGATAGAATTGGTCCTTGCGCAGCAGTGATCAAAGTAATTGACATTCAAGATGTAAGGGCAACCAAGCGAACAACTGTTGTTGACCGTGCTAAGGAACTACTCCTTGGCCTAGTTAATTCCGGTGAAGCTGCATCAAAGACAGTAATCGAAGAAGTACGCTCGGTCTTAACAACCGGTACTGCAACCTCTTTCCATGGTTTAACCAGTGGGCCAAACGTTGAATCTTCCACTTCACTAATTATCGTTGAAGGAAGAAATGATGTTCGTAACCTATTGAACTGTGGCGTAAAGAATGCAATTAGTGCTGATGGCGCTGGTGACATGAAGCAAGAATTGATCGACCTAGCAAATAGCAAGGAAACCGTAATTCTAGCAATCGATGGCGACAGAGGTGGAGAGATGTTGTTTTCACAACTGATTGAAACTCTGAAGGTAGATTTCGTTGCACAAGCACCTGTTGGACAAGAATGGGAACTACTGCCTCAAAAGACAGTAACAAAATGCCTTTCAATGAAAGTTGACGCAACAAAATTCTCACACGTGCTGAAGAAGAAGCAAGAGAGCGATAGTGGCAATGCTACCAAAGATAAGAATTGGGCAGAAGATATGCCTGAGGAATTTGTAGTAGAAGAAGCTCCAGCAGAAGTACAAGAATTCTTTGATCACCTAGACAATATCACCTCTAAAAAGGCAGTATTCATGATGGTCGACGGAACAGTTTCTGACGAAGTAGGCGCTTCAACACTTGCAAAGAAAGCAAACGAAGCAGATGGCGCAATTGCTATGATCGTTAATGGACCAGTTAGCGAAAGAACATTAGAAATTGCAAGCGAAGCTGCAATTCCAACAGTTATCGGAACAAAGGCTGGAAAAGGTTTTGCAGCACGTGAAGATGTCAAAGCTTGGTTATCAGAAGAACACCGCTGAAACCCGAATCAAATTCTAACCCCGCCAACAGGCGGTAATCGAATGCTGTTGACTACATGGTTTACACCTTCTTTCAACTCTACTAATTCAGTAGGATGTGGAAGTTCTAAGTCGTCAGCTATCAATGGTAGGCTTATTCCTGGGCCTGGGATTCTTTCAAGAGCGATACCCAGTGTAATCGCATCATCAAGGAAGTTTCCACTAGCACCTGAATGCCTTGCTTCAAGTCTCAAACGCGACCACTTACTCATCTCAGTAACAGCACTGGATAATTGAGTAAGTAATTCAGCACGAGCGTCATCACCTTTTTCATGCCTAGGAATTAGCCGAATTGCAAGTCTAAGTATTCTATCAACTCGCATGTCGCGAGGCTCAATGCCAACATGGCTGGCTAAATTTCTACGAATAGAGTTCAGCGACTCAGTACCTTCTTTTCGCACAAGTTCAGCATCTTCTTTGAGGCCGAGATTGGTTAGAAGTGTTGACAGTGCAACAAGAGCATTATCCACTTGTTGCGCGTTTTCAGCATTTGGAATCTCATTACTACGAGTTTCAACCTTGACTCTCTCTTCAGAAACCGGTTTATCAACGATTTTCTCTTTGACAACAGGGACAATAACCTTCTCTTCAACAACTTCTTGTTGTGCGTTCGTTTCCTCTTCCATAGCTTCTAAAATTGCTTCATGAACATCTTGCAATCCATCGCGCGGTAACAAAACCTCTTTCCCGTCCTTGCTCACCATCGGCACCAAAGTCTGACGAATCGGAGATGGACTCCATGAAGTGAAAGTGAAATCGGAGTCTTCAATAGGACGCGAAGCCAAATGCCTAAGGAACTGAGGGATTGAATTGTGAAGATTTTCAATAGTATCCGGTTTGCGTAGTTCTAGTTCGGTATCTAGTGCTAACGCGACATCGTTTTGCCATGGTAGCGCTTTGAGACGGCGGCACAGGGATGGGTGTTGAGGGATTTGTGTACGCATATTGGAAATCTTTCTTGCAGCAGCCACGAGATTGATATTAACTTCAAGCCGCAAATGAGTGACATTCCAACCACGATATTCTAATTCAGCTAATTCTTGATCAGTCTTTGTGGCTAATCTTTTCATCGTTTCACCGGCGATTATATCGCCAGCAGTAGGTGATGCAGAAGCCGATTTGCCAAAGCGGCGAGTGGATGCTATCAATTCCTCGAATGCACGAATGTTTAATGTGGAAGTTGAGATATTTTCATCCGCCTTACCCAGGCCCAATAAATCCAACCAATCACGTTCTAGCATTCTCAAATGCCTCGCGCCTCGCCTCGCTTGTTTTTCAATGAACAGTTCCATATTGGTCAATAGTTCAGCATCAGTATCAATTTCTCTTAGAATAGAAATTCGTTTATCTACCTCAGCAGACCCATCATACGAGGAATCTAAACTGTTCAGATTATCAATTAATTGTAATCTAATATCCAAGTTAGGTATTTCTGCCTTCAGTAGTTGAAGTGAATCACGCGGTTTATCAACAACACGCCGCTGCCAATCATCCATTACCAATCCTAAATCCTCATATTTAGCAACCAATTCCAAACCATCAAGTTCAATTTGTCTCCAATCATGTTGCAAAGACTCAACAATGTCGATAAAATCTTGAGTATGTTCAATCTTCCCTACTAATGATTCACCCTCATGCTTTCTCTCGGGCCACCTGGACACGATATCTTGCCAACTTTGCATAGCGTTTAGATGGATATTTATCATGCTATTAATCTCTGGAAGGTTTGCTTCCCATTCCAACAATTCTTCCGCAGTAGCATCTTCTTCACTCGGCAAGATTATCCCAATATTTCTCCAATTTTTCAACTGGTCATTGAGAAGTTGCTGCCTTTGATGGAGATTGTCGGCAATAGCGATGATTTGGTCGCTAAGGTTTTGAATATCAGCCGACAAACCTTCTTCGATCAGTACGATTCTTCTAGCCTCATGGTGGTCGGCTAAACTATTATCAAATGGTGAAATTTCTCTTATTATTAACAAACGTAATTGCTCATGTTCATCATGTAATAAATACCATTTATCAATTTCATCAAGAGCATCCTTTAGATTTAATTCAGAAATATATACAACATCATAACCAACTTCCAACATGTGTTTCATCGAATCGGTTATCAATTGATTTTGCTTTTCTTCGATATGTTCAATTTCACCCAATTCCATCTTGATGAGTTCATAATTATCTGGATCAGCTAAGTAGGGTACAATCACTATTGTAGCGGGCCTATTTGATGAATCCAATGAGTCAAACCGTTCTAGTAATTCCTTGCGAATATCGCCCAATCCATTAGTGGCCCATTGTAGTGCTCCGGCTTCAAGTTCCAATTCCCATGGCCGGTTTTCCTTGGCCCAGTTTTGATATTCAATCAATATTCGGTCTGCGGCCATCGGATCTTTCAAATCATCTTGCCAACCCAAAGCTAAAGTGACGTCATCGTCACCCCAGTTGTCAATAATAGAAGTTAGCCTGTGGCGTAAATTGACACTTAGATCAACTAAATATTCAGCTCGTTGCAACCGTTCACTAGATGTTGCGGAATCAGTTGAAAGAAAATCTTCTAAGGCATCAATAATTAATCCAGATTCACCCCATTCCTCCAACCTTGAGTAATACCAAGGGATGTCGGAATCGTCATCTGAATCGGTACTCACGAGCTCACCTAACCTTGCTAAGAACAGCCACAGCCTTTGAATGTGAGCAATGTTGGAGACAAATTGTTGCTTTTTTCCACCGGAGTAGAGTAGTGCCGTCAACTTTTAATTTACTTAGAAAAACATCTCATCCGACACTTCCCCCTTTAGGGGGGCGGTAAAATTTAGAAGGTCCGGAAAACACCTCCAATAACCACTTTTTAGCCGCAGACCATAAAGGCATAAAGGAAAGGTGGGCGGTAATGGAACCCTTAACAGTACTTTTCAGCCTCACTTGTATTGGTGTTGGAACCGGACTTGGTTATTGGCTGAAGAAAGCCGATGACAAATTTATTTTAATCAACGAGACAGGAATTTTGCTGCAAGAATCACAAGCTGCAAATTATTCCCATCTCAACAACGAAATCGGCGTATTACAAAATTCAGTTGGCGACATGTTAGGATTAATCGATGCCCTAAGGGCAACTAATCCAGAATTAGATGGTGCAATTCTTTCACACGCCACAATCACTCGCTTGGAAAACCTCGGAGAATTTGCCAATCAAGAGGACATCGACTCTGCGATCAGAGATTCCTTACACTGTATCGAAACTCTTGTATCGACAGTAAGCAGCGATACTTTAGTTGGTTCTGAAGGAGTTCTTAATTCAACGAGTGAGGCCTTGGTCACCCGTCTTCTCGATCTATTTGTCAGCAAGAATGTGACACTAGAGCAATTAGGAATGAGTTCACTTTCAGCACATAAACTCGGTCACGTTACTATGTCCCTACGCAGATATGAATGGGCAGAATCTGCATTCGGCCTCGCCTATCAAGCATCTCCAGGTAATACAAATTTACTAGAAGGGTTGGAAAAGATTGCTATAATCAAGAGCGACCCTGTATTACGTCGCCATTGGCTAGAGGCTAGAATGAGCGTCACTCCAGACGACCCAGAATTACTTCGTGCACATGCACACTTGTTGGCATCCTTAGGCGATGAAGAAGCAGAAAGAGACGTTCGCCGCTTAGAAGCACTCGGACTTGATACAGCGGCAGACCGTTCACTATTGTCAGGACTGCGCGCTAGAGCAGGCGCCCGCAGTGAAGCATTGGAAGCGATTGAAAACGCACTTGCAGAAGATCCAAGCATCGCCAATGATTGGTATAGTCATGCTAAATTACTCTACCAAGAAGAGGAGATGGGTAAGGCACTAACTTCAGTTGACCGTTGTTTAGAATTGAATAGGCAACATGGTGATGCATGGGCATTGATGGCAGTTCTACTAGCGCCTAAGGAAAACAAACTCAAAGAGGCATTGAAAGCCGCAACACATGCAGTAGCACTAGACAGTGGTGGAGTAGAATTGATGCTGCTTAAAGTAGACTTGTTAATCGCAAGCGGCTCTCCTTCTGATGCTGAAAAGGCACTACAGAAGGCACTAGAAAACAACTCTCAAAACGGAGAGCTAAGGGCAAATATTGCTTCAAGAAAATTACTTGAAGGCAACCTCGTGGAAGCACAAAAGTTACTCGATGAAACGCCAGTGGGGATTGACCACACACTCCTACATGTTGTTGAGGGGCGCTTACATTTGGCCAATGCAGACAGAGCCCGTGATGGTACTGGACAAACAGATGCAACGTTGTTAGCCGAGGCCTTTGTTGCATTTGATGAAGCACTCAAATTAGATAGAGAATCCGGAGTCGCTTGGCTTGGACTTGCTAGAAGCAATCGTTTACTGCAAAACCTTGACCAAGCAGCAGAATCACTCGATAGAGCTCGAAGGCTATTACCAGAATCAGACCCTTCTGCATCGATTGAGTCTGCTTTGTTATCTCTTGACAATGGTGATATTTCAGCCGCTAGCACCTTTATTGACGCTGCTGACATACACGGTGATAATGCGACAATTTCCTATGTAAGAGGAAATATTGCAGCCCGCAGTGGCCATCTAGAACAAGCACTAACACATTATACTGAATCTCTGAAATATGACCCTGGACATATCCGTGCCCGTCTAAACCGATGCAGTGTTTTGATGGCAATGGATGAGGCAAAGAAGGCATTAGATGATTCAGAAATACTCTTAGATTTGGCACCAAGTTTGGTTTTAGCACGGTTGCGAAGAGCAGAATCTTCCATGATGCTTGGAGAGTGGGAGCCGTCCAGAGACGATCTCAAAATCGTTCTAGAAAATGCACCTCATCATCACCATGCACTAACACAACTCGCATCATGTCACATGTCATTGAAGAGGCCAGAAAGAGCAGAAGCACCGTTGAATGAAGCGCTTAGATTAGTTCCTAACCACGCACCTGCTTGGCATCAACGCGGCCTACTCTACCTTGACTGGGGTAGGGAAGAAGCGGCATTATCAGACTTTGAAGCAGCGGTTCGTTCCGATTCTCAACACTTGGATGCGCGACTACATATCGCGGCATTGCACCATGAAGCACAACGCCTTGATCAGGCTAGTGCAGCATGGAAGAGCGTACTTGCAATCGATGCAGACTGCCAAGTCGCCCGTACCCGTTTGGATGAATGTGAAATCGCTCAAATGACCACTTCCGACTGATAGCGTTTGAAGCGAAGTGATTTGAACAAGGCCCTATGTGGGGCTGTTATGAGCCTGAAGATATCCGATATCGCACCCGATTTTAATTTAAAAAATGCAAACGGTAATTGGTACGGAGACATGGTTTCACTTGAGGGTGTTATGAACAACTGGAAAAAGGGCATTGTGGTTGCCTTTGAATGCAACCATTGCCCATATGTTATCGCTATGATCTCCAGAATGAATGCCATGGCAGAATACTGTGCCAAGAACGAAATCGGATATGTTGGAATTAATTCTAATGATGAAAATAATTACCCGGAGGATTCCTATGAAAACATGGTGAAGAGAGCAGATA
>JAACCR010000095.1 GCA_009937205.1 Methanobacteriota archaeon
AGATTATTATTGGAAGCAATCCGCTTCAACTTGGTTTGCCTTGAAGGTGAGCGCGAAGGTTGTTTAACTCGTTCAGAGGCTGAACAAATCCTTGAAGATTCTGTGAAGCAAGGCGACACATTGCAGGGTGAATGGCCTTGGTCAATCCCTCCTAAGTTAGTCGTTACCAATCCCCCATGGTTGAGAATTAAGGACAGATTTAGAGGAATGGAAAATGGTTCACAACTTAGAAAGGAGCTCGGTGAACAACTTCGTTCAATCGGCGATGAAAACGGTCCGAGATTCTCTACTATGAGGGGAAATGTCAACTTGTATCGCTTATTTATTGAACGAAGTTTACAGATTCTTGAAGTTGGAGGGCGGCTAAGATTAATTGCTCCTGATAGTTTATTGCGAGAACAATCTTCACATCCATTGCGCCAATTATTGGTTGAAAAGCACGGATGGAGTGATGTTTGGGCCGTTGAAGAAGCGAACCACTTATTCCCAGGTATGACTCAAGGTGTTGTGGTTTTAGGAATTACTGCAAAACAATCCTTGGATGCACTTGTGGTAAGGGGCCCGATTAGCCGTTCTGATTTAGGACGTGATAATGGAGGATTGTCCAACCGCGTTCCATCCTTTGAAATGGAAACTCAGCGATGGAAGAATTGGGCAAGGGGTACATGGGCTATTCCAAGATTACCTCGTGATAGAATCGAGAGAAAACATACTCTAACAATTCTAGACCGTCTAGCAAAACTGCCGCGACTTGGTGATGATGATCACTATCTTGCAACCAATGGTCACTGCGTCAGAGTAAGAGTGGGTGAAATCGATCAAACATCACATGTCAAAAAAATTGACACTTGGGTTAAGGGTAGAAGAAATAGGCCTTTCATCAGAGGTGTTCATTTTTGTGAAGACGAGAATGGTTCAATATTCATCCGCCATCCAGCGTTTAGGACAGATATTCCATCGCGAGCAAACGAGCGACAATTAGCGATGTGGATTGGTGAATCGAACCAGCGATACGGAGTTCGTATCGCCTGTCAAGCAATTGTCAATGCCCATCAAGATAGACGTTTGCGCTGGGCCGTAATCTCGGACGGTTGTGTTCTAGGCAACAGTGTTAATCACATTGAATTGCATGCAGATATCAAACAATTCCTAATTGAAAAGCATGGTTCTTTAGAAACTGCATTGCATTGGCTGTGCGGATTATTGAATGAAAATTCATTAGATGAATGGGCTCGCGCTTGGAGTGCTAACAACAATGTCAATAATTATGAATTAGAAATGCTTCCTCTCGCAATTGAAGTTACGCCGGAAATCGGAACTGTTAGAGTGTAAAAGGGAAATGCTTCGGATGGATTTTCCAGTTTACAGTCTAGCATTATCATCACATGAACATCAATGCCCTTTATTAGTGGTGGCGGTTTAGTTTGGCTCGCCGAAGAACTTGGATTGATTGATATGGGCGTTCATCCAAAAATCGGAATTACGGGTTTACCTCGTAGCGGCAAATCTGCAGTGATGGAAAAGGTTCTTTCAATGCTAGTTGATGAGAGGTCAAAAGAGATTTTATTGCGAGGTGGTCAAGATACCGCTATCGTCGGTGGGATGAGAACTAAACCGATCGTTGAAAATGGCGAACGGCTAGGATACAAAGTAATTGATATCGTGTCTGGAGAAGAGGCTGTAATGGCCCACAAATCAATAGATTCAAGACTTAGAGTGCTTGGTTACGGAATTGATATTGAGGCACTAGAAACCGTTGCAATCCCTGCAATTGAATATGCAAGGGATGAATGTGAAGTAATCGTTATCGACGAGATTGGCAAGTTTACCGTTGAATCTGAAAGCTTCGTTAATGTAGTTCGTAGTGCTCTTGAAGTTGACAAGCCAACCCTGTTAACCCTCCACAAGAAAAGCCGCCACCCCCTATTGCAAGATATTCGTAGAAGAGATGATGGACGCATCCTAGAAGTTACTCCTGTAAATCGCGCCCTACTACCATATAAGATTCACAAACTAATGCGTGAAACCTACTGATTAAGCCGTTGGGTTCATGCCTTGACCGCTTCTGGGTTGTATTATGCAAAGACCTGCTGATGCCGCATCTCGCCTATTGATGGCCACTGGATTGGGATTAATTTTAGCTGCAGCCTTTGGTATGCAACAGCAAATGCTTGACTTTGATACTGTTGGAGTTGGCTGGATTATTGGGATCGCTGGTCTACTTCTACTTGGTCTATCCATTTTAGTGGCCAGGGGTGAAGGTCCACTTGCCAAAGCATATCCACTAGAAGATGATTTAGAAATGGCTAATCGCGTTAAAGGTGATGTCGAAGAGACTGAAAAAGATTCGTCAGTTGGCAATGCTTGGGCGAAATTAGAAGCGACTGTACTTGAGCAAGATATCTCTGAACAAGAGTAATTTACAATTTCAATAAGCAACGGCCTCATCGGTGCATTCATCAAATGATTACTCATCGCCATCACTACGAGGCGATTGTAATGAGTGAAGTTCCCGAAGATATGTACTATACAAAAGAGCACGAATGGATTAGAGTTGAAGGCGATGAAGTCGTCATTGGTATTACTGACTATGCTCAGAATGCATTGACCGATATTGTATATGTCGAACTTCCAGATACGGGAGAGGAACTCGAGGATATGGAAGAATTCGCTATCGTCGAATCTGTAAAATCTGCATCTCCGATTTTCGCACCTTTAGCAGGTCAAGTCACTGCAGTAAACGAAGAATTGGATGACGCTCCAGAACTCCTAAACGAGGCGCCATATGGCGCTGGTTGGATTATTCGTATGCGCTTAAGTGATCCTGAAGCAGTGTCCGCATTGATGGATGCTGCCGCTTACAAAGCAGAGATTGGCGAGTGAAGGCTTTGAGCGAAGAGGACTTGTTGAGCCTCTACGTTGATGGGTCTTGTTTGGGAAATCAAAATGTTGACGAAAATACCCCTGCTGCATGGGGATTAGTAGTTGTCAAAGGTGACACTGGTTTGGGCAAAGGTAGTGGAGAAATTATTGATGAAACATCTGCAATGGTAATCACCGACAAAAATACTGAAGGTTTTATTGGCGCTGAAGTTGGCTCAAATAATACTGCTGAATTATCTGGATTTGCTGCTGCTTTGAAATGGCTATTGGTGGAAGGGGGCAAACAACCTGCCATAATTAGAGCCGACTCTCAATATGCTGGTAATTTGTCAGCAGGTGTTTGGAAGGCAAAGGCAAACCGCGAACTTGTCGCAAATGTTCAGATGCTTTGGAAAGAAGTTTCTCAATTGCGACAATTGTCATGGAGCCATGTTAGAGCACATCGTGGACATCGTTGGAATGAAAGAGCCGATCACTTGGCATTGCGCTGTGCTAATCAAGAAACCCCTACACCATTGAGTTTTTGGAAACCAGGTCAAAGATGAATTATTGTAATCTTTGAATCAACCAATCTCTCAATTCTTGATTCATGTCAGGTCTGCGTAGAGCATGATCAATTTGTGATTTCAGCCAAGGTAATGGCGAGCCTGAATCATACCATTGATATCCATCTAGTAGAACTCCAACCAATCCAGAGTTATCCATCCAGTGCTGTTGGATTGCTATCGACTGTAATTCGCCATGGGTTGCCAAGTCATATTGATTGAGCAACTCTGAAAAATCTTCTGTGAAAATATATCTCCCACATAAAACCATATTTGATGGCGCATCCGCTCTATTTGGTTTTTCAACGATTGAAGTGATACGTTGTCCATTCATTTCAACAACTCCATAATTGCTTACTTCATCATCAGCAACACTGACAAGCCCTACGCATGGAAGATTATTGGCGGCATAGCAATCGACCAATTCAGCGCTAGCATTCGATGGGCTATAATCGCTGACAGTGGTATGATTATTCATCAATAGGTTATCACCTAATAACACTAAAAATGGACCGTTTATTGATGCTGTAGCTGCTGATATTGCATTAGCTAATCCAAGGGCTTGGTGTTGAATGTGGACCAATACTTCCACATCACTAAACGGTGAGAGAATGATTGGATCTAAATCACTTCTTTTGTCCAGTAGCCATGAATTATCGGCGAGGAGTGCTGATAAATCCTTACGCGGCGAAGTGACGATATGCAATCTCTTTGCACCTGCTGCAACCGCCTCTCTGGCAAGATGAGTTAGAACTGGGATATCGACCAATGGTAAGGCTTCCTTGGCAATACTTGCACTCGCGGGTAGCATCCGAGTACCGAGGCCGCCGGCGACCAAAACCGCATCCAAAACCTCCGCCATATCACCACTATGATGCCACAGGCTTTCAAGCCTAAGCCCTTCAGCGGCATTATGCAGCCAAAACAAGAGGCAAAGATATTCGGAAGTTTTGGATTGTTGTTAGTTGCACAAACATTCCTTGATTTTGCACCCGCTGGGCCATGGGATTAGCGTTCATTTAGCAGAGGAGTTGCCGGATTACTCGGTGTGCTGCTACTATATTTTTCTTGGTTTAGATTTACCTTTGACAGAAAGGGAGTCGCCCCCATAGTGAAACTTTGGAAAAATCCAAAATCTTCTTCAACAACTGTAATTGTGTTTGGTTTAATTTGTTTAGTATTTACAAAATTCATAGTTAATTCCAAAATCGGAGAATCTTTTCCACTGCCTGCGGGATTAATTATTACGTTCATCGGACTACTTGCAATCGCAAATGGAGTCTATGTTTGGCTAATCAGCGTA
>JAACCR010000016.1 GCA_009937205.1 Methanobacteriota archaeon
GCAACAGGTTTGTCCCAATCAGGCCACAAGAAGCCTGCTGCTGGTGGCCTATCTGCAGGCGTGCAACCGTCTTCCAATTTATTATCATAGAATCTTGCACTTGGAAATTCTCTAATCGTAGGATGCATTCTGTATTGTGTAGTTAGCATATGAGTCGGCATTCCACATTTGATCAACCTGTCAAATAACGACCTTCCCAGGCCTCCTCGCTCCGCCTCTCTGCTGATTACAGTTGGTGGTAATTGTTTGTGGTCACCAACTAAAATGAGTTGCCTACAACCCCTAGTTATAGGGACTAGGGCGCTGGGTTCACTGGCTTGAGTCGCTTCGTCCATCAAAATAACTGGGAATTTCCTATTGCCTAATAATTTATGACCAGAACCAATGGTTGTTGTACAAATGACTTCAGCGCTATTCAAGACTCCATCGATCATAGTTCTTTCAAGACGGCGTATTTCTTTGTAATTATTATTGACTTCCTTGTGCGCTAAACCTTTTTCTTTACCCCTCAAACCACTTAGACTGCGCTTGACTGCTTCATTTTCTTTCCGAATAAATTCTATTTCTTCTTGAGCGGGGTGATTTTTTAAAATTGCATCTAGTGTTGCTTCTCTCAAGGCTTCTCTTACTTTCACTGGACGGCCAATACGAATCGCATTGACGCCATTGTCAAGTAATCCTTCAAGTAAATTATCTACTGCAACATTGGATTCTGCGGTTGCTAAAATAGGGCCCCTTTCCATCTTGACAAGAGTGCGTAATAGTTGCACTTCTGTATGTGTTTTTCCAGTACCAGATTGACCCCGAATCAAAGTTAATCTTTTGCCGATTGCCGACTCAACTGCATTTCTTTGGGATTCGTTTAGTGGTAGTTGTGATATGCCGAGGGGTCCATGTTTTTTCTGACCATGGATTTCAGGGGGGCTTTGCGCAGAGGTTGCAATATCATGTACCGAACCTAGTAATAAATCTCGTAAAGGAGTTCCAGTGCTATCTTCAATTGAATGAAATGATATCAATCCCTCGTGCATTCTGTCGTGTGCAACGCGATTAGCCCCTCTATCCAATCGCCAATTTCCTTTACGTAAATCACTAGGCCTTTCTGCAACGACGACCCTTATCCGTGTAGGACCTCTATCCAATACAACTCCTTCGAGGATTTTTTCACCCCATGGTCTAGTCCTGCTGATTAGGACAATATCCCCATTACCAAAGCGATGTTGCGGCATTCTCCCCCCATTTCTAGATTCAAATGTAATTATATAATCTCCAAAAAAGCGACCCTGTGGCCTTCCATTCAAATCGAATAGAGTTAATCCTGCAGCTACTAATCGCTGCTTTGTCCATTTCTTCCAGCGCTCTTCTACCATTGCTGTTTCATCATCTAATTCTTGTTTTATCAATTTACTAAATAATGAAAAATGGTCCTGGCCTCTTTGCCAAATCAAGGGCACCTCAGAATCTGTGCTTGATGCGCCGCTTGAAGAGGGTGTAGAACTGTTCATCCGCCGCACCCGCCCCCGTTCCGCCATAATTACTGCGAAGCATTATACCTCATCATAATATGCCTCTTTTTTGATGTTTTGTTTAATCATCGTACCCTATGTCTTAAACCGGAACTGAGAAGCCGAAGATTGGGGAGTAGTATGTTCGGGAGGCGCAACAAGTCTAGCGGCGATGACGATAATGCTTGCCCATACTGCGAATTTATCAATCAAGAGAATGCTGAATCGTGTTCTCAATGCTACTATGTTTTTGCTGCGAGTGCGAGAGACCAACCAACTGCTGCACCTTCAACCAGTGGCAACGAGTTAATGTCTCTATTATTATCAGATGACTTGGAAAGTCCTGATGAAGAAGAATATGCGGTTGAAGCAGTATTAACACTTGAAGATGCAGCGGTTGAAATCAGTCAATATGAAACCGCTAACGAAGATGACTCGTTTGAATTCATTGGCGGTGCCGGCCCAACACTTGCTCAAACTATTGATTATGTCAAACCTGAAGAGGTTCGATTACAAGTTAGCGATGCTCCAGCAGCACCTAGTAATTTTGAATTGGATGAATATGACCCTCTACAAGATGTTCCCGAACCTGTTCATTCTGGATTGGGAAATCTATATTCTCCGATGATAAAGGCAGAAACTGATGATGATCTATTGGGTTCTGTTGGTCCTAAATCTTCTGTAGCAATGACGCCTGATATCCCAGATATTCCAGATGTGTTGCCAAGTAAAGGCGGGCTCGCTTCAGCCATGCACCAGCCTCAGCCTACTAGCAAACCAATTCCTGCACCTTTGCCAACTCCAATTCCAAAAACAATACCTGCTCCAATTCCAAAAACAATACCTGCTCCAATTCCAAAAGCAATACCTACTCCAAGCTTACCATTTGCAGTCAGCGCAACCGTATCAACTCCATCTGTTCAAGCAACAACTCCTGAACTATCTGTTGAAGAAGAAAAGAAAGAGGAAGTTGTAGAACAAGTAACTGAAAAGCCAGCACCTATTCCTCAAATGAATGGACGAATTTGGCCATGGCCTGCCAAGGATGCGTGGAGTGCAGCACAAGTATACCGGGAAGTTGTTTCCGCTCTTGAGCAAGTTAAATCTGGAAATTTGAAAGATGCTGCTGAAACTCTTGATAATTTGGGACCTCATCTTTCAGAAAACCTTGACATGTTACTACATATTGGCATTGTTATGACTTATTTGGGACGCAAGGAACACCTGCAATGGACACTTGCAATGGCTCAAAGAACCTATCCAAACAATGAGTATGTTTCATCAGCCCTAACCCGTCTGTGAAGTTGAGGGCGAGGTATGACGACGACACCCCAACTGTCAATCGCGGGCGAATATAATCTGCGCCCAGCCAACAAAGCCATCCTATCAAGCGTGATTGAAGCGTTTAACGAAGACCCTGATTCTGCATTGTCGGCCTTGCCTTGGATAGATCTGAGAAAAGATATCAATCACCAATTATCAGACATGCTTTTTGATATTGAAACTGCCTCGGATGAAGACAGATTACATTTTTGGTCCATTCATGATAGCGCCGGAACTTTTGCTGGCATGGTTGGAGTTGGTGATGAATTACAATTCGCTAATTCCCATTACAATTTAGGATACTGGGTAAAACCTTCTTTTCGAAATAAAGGAATTGCAATACGAAGTGTGGATTCAATATTATCTTGGTTAGAAGGCAGAGGAGGAAACTTTAGAATTGAAGTTGCAGTTCACCCACATAATGATGCAGGACTAGCAACCGCTGAGAAAATCTGGTTGAATTGGAATGGCCAAACCCTTGAAGATTTTGTTGGAGTTGAATTATTTGGACGTACTATTCCTCACAAAGTGTATTTGATTGATTTACCTCGAAATGGATGAATTGATAATGTCTGACTCTACTTGGATCAGCATTGATTTTGATGACCTTAGGCATCTGCCAAAGCATTCAGGTCACCCAACGCGTTCCAAAAAACCTCATAAAACTTCAGTCGAGAAAGAGTTATCCGGTGACTTCCAAAGAGGCATGGTCGCTCTTGAAAGGTGGTTAAACTCAAATGACTATCCAGTGACTTTTTTTATCATCGCTGATTTATTTGAAAACTCAACTTTCACAACTTGGTTGCAAGCAATTATCTCACAATTTTCGCAGCGAATCACAATTGGCAACCATGGTTTGAGCCATCGTAGTTGGTCTGCTTGGCCTGAAGATATTGCAGGGTTTGAACAAGCCTTAATTGAATCAAATAGAATTTTGCAGCAATATTGTGGGCCAAATCTGCGCCCATGGTTTCGCGCTCCTGCGGGATATATTGCGCCTTGGATGGTGCCGATATTAGCAAAAAACGGATTTGAAGTGGATTCATCAGTCAATCCGAGTTGGTTGCTAAAAAGAAAGACAGGTAAAGATAAATCGTGGTCAAAGGTAATCGACTGTATGAAACAAAATGGAATCCGCGAAATTGCTTGGAAAACAAAATGGTCATTGCCAATTAATGGACCCGCTCTACATATTCCAATCTTGAAAACAATTGCTAAGCGAGAATGGAAGAATTCTCCAGTTGTAGATTGTTTGGATGATTGTTTGAAATCTAATAAACAGATTACTGCACTATATTGGCATCTGTTAGATCACTCAAGAAATGAAGCGACTTGGTCTCCGCCTTTGCAATAATTATGATATTTATCAACAATCGCGCATCATCATTGTTACTGATTTACTTTGATGGTTAAGAACTCCTATTTCTGCAAAATCAAATCGGTGATGAAATCTCATTGAACCTGGATTTGGTGGGTTTAGACTAACTTCTGCAGCTATTGGATAATTGTATTGCTTAGCATAAGATATTACTTCTTGATAGAGAAGTGAACCAATTGTTCGGTTTCTATGATTCTCTGAAACTGCAATCCGATCTACATAGAGAAACTCTTGGTAGCGTTGATTGAACCAAGCATAATTGAGACTTGCGTAATCGGTTCTTGGTAGAAAACATATCACAAATCCAAGCAATTGTTCACCGTCAAAAGCCCCAATTGTCAATTCAGCAATACGGAGTAGTTCAACTATTTCTTGCTGCGAAACTTTACCAGTTCCAGGCAAGCCTTGTTCATTGATTTTCCAAATCAAAGGAATATCTTGACTGCGAAGTTCACGCGATTGCATGGTTACTGCTCAATGACTTCAGTTGATAAGTTTGTTTTCAACCGAGCAGTTGTTAGAGGTAAACTTAGGATTGGGTTTCCATCCATTCTTCTATTTCTTTTGTTGCTAGGATTAGCGTAGGGGCCCAAAGACCCACAAATATTCCCAAGTCAGTATTACCGCCAATGAAGTATATGTACAGAGATCCTACTACTGAAAACATACTTGCCATTAATCCAAATTTTGCTAATTGTCCACTCATAATTTTTCCACCTTAACCCCAATGAAATATAATCTCGCACTTAAACTACTGTTTATTCCAATGGATTATTTTATCATCATTAGCGAACTAATTTGTAGTTCGGATATAGTTTGTGAAGTCTTTCCTAGTAAACGGTTTTTCGCACCTTTAGACTATGTTTTCACTATTATGAGTGGGCAAAATCTCAATTACGAAGATTGGACATTCCTCCGTCCAAGTGCAGTACCTGTCCAGTAATATTATCCGGAGCACCACACAATAACCATTCAACAGTTGATGCGATTTCATCAGGTTGATTTATTCTTTTTGATGGAATCATTCCAACCGCCGCTTCCCTGGTTGCATCGGATTTGAGGATGGATTCTGCCAGTCGAGTTTCGGTCAAACCTGGTGCTATAGCGTTAACGCGTATGTTGCGTTGACTGTATGTTGCTGCTGCAGAACGAACCATTGATTCAATTCCACCTTTTGCGGCAGCGATTGCTTCATGATTCACAAGACCGAGGCTTGCTGCAACGCTGGAGATGAACACTAAACGCCCCCCTCCTGAACGAAGCATCACCTTACTGGCAGTTGAAAGTGTTAAGAAAGCGGTTGAAAGATTTGTGTGAATCACTTCATTGAAAGCGTCAATTTTGACTGCGTGAGGGGGCCGGATTAGCAATGAGCCAACCAAATGAGCAACTCCTGCTATGGATTCATCTCCACGCCCTGTTGTAACCTGAACTGCCGATGACACTGCCAAGGGATCCAAAGCATCACCTTGAATGATTACTGCCCCCAATGCTTGGATTTCGGAGCATCTATCAATATCTCTAGCAAGAACTGTAACATTGTGTTGAGCTTTGAGTAGTCTTTTGGCAAGAATAATGGCTATATCGCTACTTCCACCGACGATGAGATATGAGGCTGGCATGAAGAGTAAATCATTGCTTTGTCATTTATACCTCTGTTTATGGGTGCTGCATTGGATTTGAGTTGTTAACAAAGACTTTCAAAGGCGTTGAAAGAAACAGATGTTCAAAAGCAGACCCACGAGTTTAGGGGCATGAAGTACTCCCTATCCGCAGCAACTCTTGTCTTTCTTTTGACCCTCAGTGCAGCAACGGGAGCCGTGCTTATGTCCTTCAATCCATTAGTTTCATCTTCGGCAGAACTCTTTTCTGTTGAAGCGCCTATTGTTTACGGAATTAACGATTATACTCTCGTTGAAATTGATGAGGGTGATAATGATGAAGAAGAGTCCATCACTGAACGACTCTACGAATTCTTGTTTGAAACTAACTACGCAGGAGATGTTGTGACATGGGATTTCGGCGATGGCACTTCTGGAACTGGAATGACTATCTCACATGCTTTTGCACAACCCGGCTATTACACGGTAACTGCAACATCAACTTCGGTTGATTCCATTGAAGTTGCTACCATCGAAATTACAGTGGAAAGAAAAGCTACAGTGGAGTCAGATAACATGGAGTGTACCTGTGCACCTACTGCAAAATCTACTATTATTGACCTCATTCCTTCAGCGGGGACAATTTCCTACGAAGGGGTGGTGACTGTAGAGCATGATGGAAGTAGTGAGTCATGCACCCTGCGGAATCCGCTACAAGAATGTCATGTTCGCGTTATTCTCGAACGTACCGTTGATGGTTCAGTAATCGGGCAAGAGGTGCTTTTTGATGATACATTTCGAGTTAACGAACTCAATGTGCCTTTTGAGTTATTGAGTATGGATATTGAAATCGGTGAAGGACTACAATTACGCCTTGAGACCGACCAATTACGAGATTGGCATAAACCAACCACAATGTGGAGCATGACTGCACCACTTTGATGATTTTCCTTTACGCACTGTCTCTTGGCTATCCGCGTAAACACCATCGTTAACGTAGAATTGTTATTGCCAATCTTCAAGTTCATTGATTGCTTTAGCCGCTGCTACAACATCGCCGTCTTCCCACCAGTCGACCGCAATAAATGTTGGCCGTTTACCATGTTGTTGCCAACACTCCTTTGCCCGTTCAATAAGGAAATCAACATCGTTTGCTTCATCTCCACGCGAAGGGTCAGATAATCCTGCAGGACCTCTCAACCAATTGTTCATGTGATAGACTTCTTGTTCAATATCGCCGCGTAAGAGGTCGCAATTCATATCTTCAGTATTTTCTTCAGCATAATTGGTCGTCCAACTATGTGTTAGGAAATCATGAATCCAGGGGTGTGAATTATCTTCACCCTGTTCCCAAAAGATGACCAAGGTAGTGTTTTGCTCAATCAATTCTTGCAATGTTGGCCAAGCGCTATTCGCTTGGTGAATGTAAGTTTTCTCGTATAATTGTGATAGTTCAAACACCGCTTTAAGATGTTCAACTTGAACATAATTTTCAACCAAAAGTGTGACTATGTCGCGAGGATTCTGTTCCATTTTATCCCGTAAGTTGGTTAGCCAATTTACTGAATCAACATTACCATAGATGCAAGGGCTGAATCCTCGATCGTCATCTCCATGGCATAATCGAACTGTTTCAACGCGTTCGTCACCGAGGTTCTCATAATGTGTGTCTATCATGAAAGCCCTCATTCCAGCATCCCATTGTGCATCAAGTCCAGTCTGATGATTGCTAGCCGGATAATAAATTCCATCTTGGTGCGTTGAAAAAGCGTTATGTGTTTCTGGGAATGTCACATTATCATAAGTACGTAAGCAAAGAATCAGTAAACCATTACAAGGTTCAGAAGGAAGTTCTGGCTCTTGTGATTGGTTCATGGAAAGCGTGTCAACTGTCGGCGCAAGGCAACCTGAAAAGATCATAATGAAGGTCACAACTACCGCCGTTGGACCTTTTCGCATGTAAGTTGCCAACATGCAAGAGAGCATCAATGCGTCGGTAGTATACATTTTCTGGGGGGGACCCCTGGCATACCCTTGCTTTACTAATATACTATCAGTGACACAATATATATTGATTAAGATGAGAGGAAAAGGTTCACAAAAGGCAGCGAGATTAAATCGATTAAAACTTGAGATCATAGAATATGTTGGTGATTCACCAGGATGTTGTGCAGCTGATATTGTCAGTTTCCTTTCAAATGAAAGAAGAATGAGGAACCATGGATTGACCACTCGTAAAATTGGCCTATTCATTCCAAGATATTTAGCAAATATAGTCGGATTCAAGTTGGACAATAGTACAGGAAAGAGAATCTATCACTTGGCGGCTGTTTGAATACCAAGTTCTTTGAAGATTAACCCTTAGGGCTGCTTATGCAATGGCCTGATGTTACTACGGCCAAGGTACTTTTTCCAAGTCTTGATGAGTCGGAAAAAACAACTCCATTCTTTTCCCAATACCAGCCGGTTTGGCATATTCTTGAACCGAGTGGAGAACTCTGTTTAAATACTCAATTGCTGGAGTTACTAAGCCGTTGTAATGAGCAGGAGAGCCTTGATTTAAGTGAATGTCCGGCAACATTTGATGACTCCAGTGGTGCAATTTTCATTGAACCAAGCGCTATTATTGAATCAGGAACCCATATAATCGGCCCTTGCTATATTGGGGCCAATGTGCAAATTCGTCATGGCGCTTACATTCGACAAAACTCGTGGATTTGTCGCGATGCAGTCGTTGGACATTGTTCTGAAGTAAAACATTCAATTCTATTACCCGGTGCTAAGGCACCACATTTCAATTATGGCGGAGATTCGATCTTAGGTGGCTCTGTTAATCTGGGCGCTGGCGTAAAACTAAGCAATCTTAGGAATGATGGCGGTGAAGTATTCACCCGATTAAACGGTGAAAGGATAGGAACTGGATTGCGAAAGTTCGGCGCTATTTTAGGCGAAGGTTGCCAACTTGGATGCAATAGTGTAACCAATCCAGGTGTTGTGCTGGGGCCAAATAGTATGGTTGCTGCGAATTCAACAATAACAGGAATCCACCAATCTGCAACACATTCCTAATCTATGATCTATGTTGGTGATTCTATGGCAAATTCCAAGCGATTATTTGGAACCGATGGTATTCGTGGAAAATTTGTTGCCCCGAGTTCATCAGAAAAACTTGCCATTACTGCTCTCCATGATGAGAGAGTAATCTGTTCAACTTTGATGAGGTTGGTTGGAGAATCATTAGCAAGAATTAGCGATACAATGCCTGGTGAAGGAGCAAATGTAGTAATTGGCTGGGACCAACGTCCTTGTAATGAAGAATTAGTTGCAAGTTTAACACTCGGTCTACGTCTTGCAGGTTGTTCAGTAACTCATATCGGTATTTGTTCAACACCATTCTTACATTATTCAATTCTGCAAAACAATGCAAGAATTGGTTGTATGATTACTGCATCCCATAATCCAGTATCTGATTCTGGAATCAAAGTATTTGATAATCAAGGATACAAAACAAGTCCACAAGTAGAAGATGAAATTACATTAATTGCAGAGGCATTAGCTCAAGAAGAAAGAGAAATTGATGATATAGACCGAGATAACTTCTCTAATGCTGATGTCGATCTAAGTGATGGGGGAAATTGGTCTCAACAGCAACACCCACTGTGGCTTTCTAAGCGGATGCAGGGGTGGAGTGATTTTGGTCAGTCTCTATCTCATACTAATATCGCTGACCCTTTGCTATTAGATTGTTCCAAGGGAGCGCCATCAACCTGGCTTGCAGCATGGTTAGGTGAATGTGGAATCAATAGCAAAGAAGTGAGTCAAGGTGCAACTGCAATGAATGAGGGTTGTGGTGCTGGAGAATTATCACCAACCGATACTTGGACAATCGATGAAGCTAGCAATGAATCCCATTTGCTGCTAAGAAATGTTCAACATGCTCCTGCCGGAACTATTGTTGGTGCAGCATTGGACGGTGATGGTGATAGATGTTTGATTATTGAAGCAACTGAAACTGGCTACAAAGTTGTAGACGGTGATGCCATTGCAGATTTGTTGCTAAAGGCTGCTGCGCGTAATAATCCAAATTGTCAATGGCATTTAGCAGCAAGTATTGAATCTGATTTAGCATTGCTGAGTAATCCTTGTTCTGGATTAGAAATCAAAACTAGCGAAACCGCTGTTGGAGATAGATGGCTTAGTGTTGAATTACGCGGCGATGGTTTGCTCGCAAAACAGATGCCGAAGTTATTCGGCGTAGAGGATTCGGGGCATGTTGTATTGCCTAGCCCTCATCCACTTTTCGAAAACCATTGGTCTTTAGTTGGAGATGGTGCGGCAACACTTGTTTCATATTTATTGGCAAAATCGTGTGTTGGAAATGATGAGATGGTTAGAGGTTGGAAAAAGCGCATCTCAGTTTCAAATGTTGACAGAAATCTATGGGATGGTAGAAATCAATTATCAGATACTATTGCCGATATTGCTTTCAAACAATTGAATGAACTCGGTGAATTAACTCATTGGAATAGACATGGTTTGGCGGGTGAAGAAAACCTAATGCTAATCGAAGCTTCATTGAACGATCGCCCCCTTTCTCTCGGAATTCGTAATTCGGGAACTCAGGCTAAAATTAGTATTTCATTGCGATTGGGAATTGGCTTAGATCATAGAGGAATGGAAGCAATCCTTGATGAGATAGCGTCTATTCTTGCTACGAATATGCGTTTTTAAAATCAATCTTCTGAAAGATGTCCTTCATATGTTTGAGTTAGGTATGTAACGGTTCCAAGCAATACGGCTGAACCAACCAGTACGATGAGAATCGCTCCGACTCCAGCCCCTGAAATGAAGAATATTCCACCAAATAATATTCCGAGAACTAAATCGGCAGCGCCAACAACTCTCCAACCTTTTCTTAAAGTTAGAATTCCACTTACCCATGCTGCAGTACTGAGACAGAATGCTGCTGTTATGACAAATAGTAAACTGCCCATTGCAAACACTGCTGGCAAAATTAGTAGATGGCTGGCCCAAAGTCCTGATGTAAGCCAAAGTCCTTGCTTTGAAACAACCGACCATGCTGAGAAAGCAATTGAAAAGATTCCAAACGTTAAGGCGATATCCGATAAGTAAAATTGGGTTGATTGTGAAAGTAAATCCGGTAGCCAAAACAAAGTGGAAAAGAGCATCAATGGAGCCATTAGCCACGCGATTAAAGCGGCTGCTGGTTGAGTCCAATTTACTCCTCTGCGAATTGTAAATATTACCGCTACAATCCCCGCTGGTCCGAATGATAGTAATGAGGTCATCATTACCCAAGAACTGCGCCCTGCTGCACCTCTATGATCTGGAAGTTCTCGCGAAAGACGTTGTGCTTCCACCCAATCAAACAATACCACCGCTGCTAAAATTAAAACTTCTAAAATCAATAATGGAATTGTCCAAGACATTGCCCCTGAGTAAGCAAATGGATCGGTCTGGAATGGAATTGGTACTTCTCCACCGATTAATAATGCTAAGATTCTGTCGAAGGCGAAAAGGTAAATCACACCTTCCAATGCGTTTGGAATACGAACACCAAGGTCGCTTCTTCCCATCAGACCAACTCCTGCGAGCACTGCTAATCCAAAAAATAACAACAGGAGGTGGTAGGTTTCCTCAAGGGTCACTACCGATTGAGAAACCCTTCCTGCAATGTGGACCAGTACTAAACCGGCCATCGAAATCGCTACGGGTAATTCAATTCCCATTAGGTCTGGAAGGCGTAAGCCAATTTGATTGGCTCTTAGACGTGATAATGTAATGAATAGAATTGATACTGCTACGCTGAATCCTAAGGCGAGAAAACCGTCAGCAGTGGTAAAGGAGAACCATGTGGAGGCCAATATTGTGACTGTCAAGAAAGTCATCACAATGGTTGGGCGGTGATGAATGTCACCGATTTCCAAATCATACTTTCCAATAGAACCAGAGCGCTTAGAACGCTTGCGTTGCTTTTCAATCAGTTCTAACATTTGAGTATCTATCATTCGCAAATTGGACTTGCTATCCAATTTATTTTTCTCAGGTGATTCGCTTTGTGGTTGAGGTGTTGCTTGCAATAATTGTTGCATCCGTTGTTGTTTACGCTCAATTTCTGCCATTCTGTCTTCTTTTCGAGCCAGTGCTCGTAAACCGGAACGAACTTCACCCTGGAAGGCAAGATAAGCACCGGAACCCATGAAAGCCAAAAGGGTTAGAATATCTACTATTGCAACCTCTTCAGCCCTTCCTGCAAGACCCATCATTATGATCAATGAAATCGCTGCCAAAGCAGGAGGCAACATCTTCTCAACCTTGGATGCTCTTCGCAAGTATAGTACCAAACCAACATAGGAAACAAATACTAATATCAACAGATTATTTGTTGCATCGGGTAACATTTCGATTCCGGTTAGAGTTTGTTGATTTAGAGGTTTCAAAGCAATGATGATGAATAGTCCTGCTAGAAGTCCCATCATCAAAGAAAGTAATTGCCCTGGTAAAGCTTCAGCCTTTTCTATTTCCGCTAAATGTGCGTTTTGATTACGTAGGTTATCACCATGAAGAAGGAGGAGGAGGCTTGCGATTACGAGGAATATTGCAAAAATACCCCCCATTCCAAATGAGTAAGAGAGAATGATGGCAAAAACTCCCCACATTGTCATCAATGTTCGTGGTTTTCCATCGTATTTACCAATAAAAACCATGTATGAATGAGATATTATTAGAGCGCCTAATGTCCAAAGAACTCCTACTGCGGGTAAAGCTCCTGGTCGGGCAATCGCCCAAACTGTAAGCACAGTGAGTATGAAACTCAAGTTCCATAATTTGAGCAAACCCGAGTCTCTCATTCTGGCTCCAATTTCGGATAATCCAAGTAAACGCGCTGCGAGATTTATTCCGACTCCACCTTGTTTGATATTAACAGAAACTTGCTGGAAAACAAGAACTCCCATCCAAATTGCCATATCCCATTGTTCAATACTAATCGGAATAAAATCAGAAGAGATTAGGCGATTCTCAGCATCTGTGGCGAATATTAACAACCATGCCCAAGGCGCTAACACCGCAACTCCTGCTATCGAAGGTGAATCTCTATTGAGGGCTAAAAATGCTAATCCGCCCCAAACAAAACCTTGTGAAATCAGTAGAGTTCTAGCACCTTTGCCGGCATCATCTGCTGGAACTAATAGAGTTAGAAGAATTACAATAGCGATTCCGCCCATCCACAATACATGATCTGAAACAACGGTTTGATTTTTCAACAAAACAATACTCGTAAGTATTGAAGTAAATACTGCATAGAGAGTGTATGGTTGTAAACCCCATGGTAATTCTACAGCAAAGGTGCTAGACGTGAGTAGCGCCAGCATACCGAGAAGTAAAGGCGCTGGCAGGATTACATAAGGAACGATATTTGACCATTCTATACCTCTAACGGTGAGATATGATGCTGTAAATGCAGTGATTAGTAAAACCAATTGGGCGATTGCATAACCGGTTTCTAGACGATGTGCTGCAATCGCCAATAATGCTCCAAACATACCTAGGCTAACAGAAACCGCCCACAGTCCTGGCTTGCCTAATCCAAGGGCATCTAAACCATCTGAAAACCAATTCTCTGCTTTGACAAAATGTGCTGCCATCGCTGCATTTGTTCCAGTAACTCCTGCCATTAACAAGAATAAAAGTAAATCATCTTCGAACGAAATAATCTCTAATCCAAAGATGTTCCAACCACTTGATATTGCGTGAACTCCAATCCACAAATAAGACACTGCAATACCTAAAGAGGCTAAGTTACCAGAATTCCTTGAAATGGCAAGAATGTGGAAAATCAAAGTTCCTAGGCCGATCATTGCTGCAATACCGACTTCGCCATAGAGTGCTCCGGTTGCACTACCAACCACCAATAGAACCAATGTTGCTTGGGCTGCTATTGCATCTTCATTATGACGTTGGGCAATTACAATATTGAATCCAACTAATGTTAAAAGAGATATTCCTAATGTTTGAGAAGGACCGATAGGTGAGGAATCAAACCAGCCCCAATGCCAAGCATCTAATGCTAATCCATACAATAATTTCATTGAAATTATCACCCAAGTAACACCAAGTAATCTCATGTTCTTTTTGGGAATCCAATTTTCACCACAAATCAATCCGAATATAGCCATCGATGCTAGACCGATTAAACTTAGAATCGGAGGGATTCCTGAATTGGTTCCAATCAAAGTCCCTATCATCGTCCAGATGACAATCATTGCAACCATCAGGCCCTTGCTAAGTTGCTTTTCACCATGTACTGCCATATCGGTAACGCTATCAAGATCACTCGGTTCAGCAACTGTTCCATCTTTTTGAATTTGGCCCGGTTGATTTGAGTTTGAGTCGTCGCGGCTGAAAATTTCAGTCACTTGCCCAACTGCAATATCTTCTTCAACAATCTCTTTGACTTTGGCAACAGGTTCAGACTGGGTCTGAGTCGCTGGAGTTGTTGCCACTTCATCATTAGAGACCATGAACGAAGATATGTCCAATCCTTTTACTCGGTTGAAATCTTTCTTGCGCAATACTTCATCACGATTGGAATGAGCTGGCGGGTTGCTGTTGCCCCCCTCTCCCTCTTCACTCATGGCACAGCCATGAACGGGAGCCCCCCTTCAACTCTTGTGAGGCACTTGTAGCATTACTTGCGATTTATATTTCTACTATTATTCTCATCATAACGACCCAAAGGGACAAAGAGGGCCGGCTTAAGGCCTGCTCATGGCAGGCACCATCGGGACTCCTTCGGGGGACCTCTCGCAAAACGGGATTAGCCCCTCCGGATTAGTCCACTGGAATCTCGAAGCAAAGGCCCTAATTGAAATTGCATCTCAACGCGGTGAAGGGGTTTACAGTGCTAATAAGGCATTCGTTACCGAAACTGGAGAGAGAACTGGGCGTTCTCCAAATGACAAATTTATCGTCGATGAACCTTCTACTAATGAGGATGTTAACTGGGGTGATGTCAACATTTCTTGTGATGAAGATACTTTCCAAAGAATGCGCGCAAAGGTGATTGAATATTTATCTGCACAAGAAGGCCTTTTTGTTCAAGATTTATACTGTGGCGCAGACTTTTCAGAAGCTTTACCAATCCGAGTAATCAATCAAACTGCATGGCACAATGCATTTGCTCGTAATATGTTCATTCGTCCAAGTGAGCAACAACTCGAGAATCACCAACCACAATTCACTGTATTCCATGCACCTCATTTTGAAGCGGATGCTGAAAGAGATGGTTTGAATTCACAGTGCTTTGTAATTGTTAATTATGCTGCAAAGGAAGTTATCATCGGTGGAACACGGTATGCTGGAGAGGTAAAGAAATCTATTTTCTCGGTAATGAATTTGATTCTTCCTAAGAAGGGAATTCTTCCTATGCACTGCTCTGCAAACACAACTGGCGAGAATACTGCAATTTTCTTTGGACTTTCTGGTACTGGGAAAACTACTCTTTCAGCAGATCCACAACGTGCCCTCATCGGTGATGATGAACATGGTTGGGGGAGCAATGGTGTGTTCAATTTTGAAGGCGGTTGTTATGCTAAATTAATCGATTTATCTGCTGAAGACGAACCGGCAATCTTTGCAACAACTCGCAAATTTGGGAGTGTTTTAGAAAATGTTGTTTTGGATGAAGAAGGAGTTCCTGATTTCACAGACACTTCAAAAACTCAAAACACTCGTGGCTCATATCCGATTGAATTTATTGAAAATAGAACAGCAGATTCCAAGGGCGGTCATCCACAAAATGTGATTTTCTTAACCTGTGATGCTTTTGGAGTATTGCCTCCAATTTCTCGTTTGACACCTGCTCAAGCAGCATACCACTTCATCTCAGGATATACTGCAAAAGTTGCTGGCACTGAGATTGGAGTAAAAGAGCCACAAGCAACATTTTCGGCTTGTTTTGGAGAACCATTCATGCCAATGCATCCTGGAGTCTATGCTGATTTACTATCACTGAAAATGGCTGAGCATGGAGCAAATGCATGGTTGATCAACACAGGATGGTCAGGTGGTTCATACGGCGTCGGTAACAGAATGAAGATTCGCTATACCAGAGCAATGCTCAATGCTGCATTGGATGGAGAGTTGGATGATGTTGCATACATCGTTGACTCACGTTTCGGCTTTGAAGTTCCACAGAGTTGTCCAAATGTACCAGATGATATTCTTCAACCAAGAAATACTTGGGCGGATAAGGGTGATTTTGATGATACTGCGGATAAATTAGCAAATATGTTCTTGGCCAACTTTGAACGATATGAGGGCGGGGTTTCCGCTGCTGTCAATTCTGCTGCACCAACTCCGCAGCAGCAATAAATAGTTTCAGAATTTCATTCTAAAACTAGCTAATGTGGGTTGTAGTTGAACAAAGCAAATGCTCTTGTGCTCAAGACCTTTGGAATCCTTTATGCAGTGCTTAATGGAGACTAGTGCAGGAAATATTACGATTGAACTTTATGACGAGGAAGCACCGGATACCGTTGCTAATTTTGTCAAATTAGTCAACATGCGTTTCTATGATGGTCTTCACTTTCATCGTGTCATTGAACAGTTTATGATTCAAGGCGGATGCCCTCACTCCAAAGACCCAATGTCTCCACGCGCTGGAACCGGTGGACCTGGTTGGAAAATTCCTTGTGAGCCAAGCGCATTGAGGCTTAGGCACAATGTTCCAGGAGTCTTTTCTATGGCAAACGCTGGGAAAAACACTGGTGGTTCTCAATTCTTTTTGACAACCGTAGATACTCCATGGCTTGATGGAAATCATGCAGTATTTGGAAAGGTTGCTGAAGGAATGGATGTAGTAAAGGCAATCGAAGGATGCCGTAAAATGCCTGGTGATAGGCCTACTCAGCCACAACAAATCATCCGCTGTTCTATCATAGAATGAAGCATTCTAATGGTTATCTTCTCTCGTAGAGAGAAGCAAGCCCTAATGGATGACCACCTTAACGGATAGACATGGGCGAGATGCGTACCGAAGCCGATACCATGGGCGAGATGGAAGTTCCTGCAGACCGATACTATGGTTGCCAAACCGCAAGGTCTCTGATTAATTTCGATATTGGCGAAGATACTATGCCCATCGCAGTTATTCGTGCTTTTGGAATTCTTAAACAGGCCGCTGCTAAGACAAACTTAGCATTAGGCCAACTTGAACCAGAGGTTGCTGATTTGATTATCGCTGCTGCCCAAGAAGTAATTGATGGGAAGTTAAACGACCATTTTCCTCTTCGGGTTTGGCAGACTGGAAGTGGTACTCAATCCAATATGAATGCCAATGAAGTAATCGCAAATAGGGCTATTGAAATGGCTGGTGGAACTCTAGGTTCCAAAACACCAGTTCATCCAAACGACCATGTCAATCGCGCTCAATCATCAAACGATACATTTCCTACAGCAATGCATATCTCAGCTGCTGAAGCATTCACACACGAATTATTACCAAATGTTCGTTTACTAAGAAATGCATTGAATGAAAAAGCACAACAATGGGATGATATTGTTAAGATCGGAAGAACTCATTTGATGGATGCTGTTCCCTTGACGCTCGGTCAAGAAGTGTCTGGTTGGGTGGCACAACTCGATGCAAATCTGCGCCGCTTAGACTTTGCAATGGATGACCTGTTTGAACTGGCATTAGGTGGTACTGCAGTTGGAACTGGACTAAACACCCATCCACTATTCGCTCAGATGGTTGCTGATGAAATAGCAAATATCACTGGATTGACTTTCTGTAGTGCTGAAAATAAATTCGCTCAACTTGCAGCACATGATGCAATCGTTGCTGCTTCGGGAGCGCTCAACACTTTGGCGGTTTCATTGATGAAGATCGCCAATGATGTACGCTGGCTTGGCTCTGGACCACGTTGTGGACTTGGAGAACTCGCATTACCCGCAAATGAGCCAGGTTCCTCTATCATGCCTGGAAAGGTCAACCCAACACAAGCTGAAGCGTTGACAATGGTCTGCGCTCAAGTAATGGGTAACCACACAGCAATCACAATCGGCGGAAGTCAAGGTAATTTCGAATTAAACGTATACAAACCGATGATGATTCACAACTTGTTACACTCAGCCAGAATCTTATCTGATTCATGCCGAGCATTGACTACAAAGTGCGTTGAAGGCATGGAACCAGTCAGAGAAAATATTGCTGCACATTTAGAAAATTCATTGATGTTGGTTACAGCCCTAAATAATCACATTGGGTATGATAAGTCTTCAAAGATTGCAAAGTTAGCACATGAGAAAGGAACTACTCTAAGATCTGCTGCACTTGAATTAGGCTATCTAACCGATGAAGAGTTTGATGCATGGGTTCGCCCAGAGCAAATGACCGGACCTAAGTCGTGATTCACTTATCTCTTAACGCTCTTAGTTTTGCTTGAAGTGCACTTTTACGTGAATCAACAGATGGTTGCTGTGCTGGTAAATCTTCACTAACGCGTCTAGTAAGTAATTCGCTCTGCCACAGAATAACCTGTCCATCATCACAACCGATAGCAAGGGTTTGGCTATTTCCTTGCATCGACCTAATTTGAGATAACTGCATATTTGCTAACATCTCTCCTGTCTGAGAGTTACGAACTTCGAGATGTCCTTTGAGACCATCCCATCTTGCAGTCCAATGGCTATTTTCTTCACCAATAATGCAACCTTCTGCTTGCTCAACGACTGGATGACCTTCATTTGACCACATAATTTTGCCATCTGGATCATGTGCAGTTATTTTCCCATCATCCAAAGCGCATATAAAACCATGCGAAGTGCATGATAGGCTTTCAATACCTCTTTCTTGTTTGTTGATTAATTTGCCTTTTGCAGTAGAAATAGTGCCATCAGCATGGCCGAATAATTGCTTTTTCGCCCCATTAACTCCACACATCACTGGAGATTCGGATGCTAATTGCTTGTATTCGATGCTCCCGTCATCGCCAATAACTCCCAAACCACATTTTGGTCGGCCCAAGCCAATAATAAGTTCATTTTTTATTGAAAATATAGTCCAAGGTCGCTCAGACATTCGCGATACCCATTGCAATTCTCCTGTAAAGGAATAACACCAAACTGCAGATTCAATGAAATCATTGTGCTCAATATCATAGACAGATGATACGACCATTACTCGGTCGTTATGGATTGTAAGTTCATCCGCTGATCCTTCTAGGGCATGTGACCATAATTGCTTTCCATCAGAATATGAGAATGCGGTAACGTGTAAACCACAAGTTGCGAATAAGTAATCGCCATCCCTTGCAAAATCGCTAACCCTATCCCCTGCCTCTATTGTCCAGATCACATCGCCTTGCGAATTCCACATTCGCATTCGGCCATCCCAGCCACCGGCGATTAAATCACCTTGTTGTGATTGAAATAATGATGAAACGCATTGGCCTAGAGAGCGCACCATCCATGCTGCTGCCTCAAGGTCCATGTTACCTGCAGTGGGCATTAGCGCATAAGTAACTCGCTACTATTGCATCAATCCAATCCCAATCATCAATCGGTCAACGGAATAGTTCTTTTGGGGATTGCGAATGTTAAGGCAAATGCTACCAGACCGAATAAACAAGCTGAATAATAATGTCCCATTGTGAAAATAACCAGGGATGCAGCGGTACTTAGAACTGCTACTGAACCCGATTGAAGAGCCCATATGGAAAAACCTGCTGCGATTAAAGAAAGACCCATGAATGCAAAACCGATCATGATGTAAGTTCC
>JAACCR010000017.1 GCA_009937205.1 Methanobacteriota archaeon
GATTCATTATACGCTTCTGGCCTTGTTGAATCTGCAATTTGCCTTTGATGCTCTACATCTTCAAAAATTGAGATTCTCGGAGCAGAGAACACACCTACCTCGGTGATGTTCATGACCAGTGTTTTAATTGCAACTTCAACTGTCTGTCCTTGATCGTTTTGCGCGTATGCTCTTGCCTCTATATTCAATTTTTCAGGGGCATTTTCTAAATCATCTTCTGGGACATCTATTTGGAGAATTGGAATGATTGACGCTCCACCACTATTCAATGTATAACCGCCTGGTTGGTCCCAGATTGGTTCGGACCAAGTAGAAGGCAATCCTGGAAATGCCAATTCCATTTGGACTTCGATAGTTGAGGCGGTTGAACCGGTATGCTCAAGTAAAAATTCAACATATGAAGTTTGACCTGGAGCGATAAGAACTGCATCTGCTTGATCAACTGACAAACCGAGGGTCACATCATGCTCCAACAATGTAATCCCTCCATGTTCAAAGATTACACTGTGACCTTGCACGTCGCTTATCTCTAGGTACAGTGGATAATCTCCCGCAGCCATTCCTGCATCATAAGTCCATGTGTAATTACCCACGAGTCCATTATTATCTAGTCTCAAATCATTTTCTGTAAAAGTCTTATCGAATATAGAAGTTGCCTCATTTGGAGTGCTCATTACTAAGCCTACACTCTGAATGTCACTCCTCCCAAATGAATCTCTTACATCAACTGAAAAATGCATTTCCCTGTATTCTGGCCGATGATTTGGAGACCATTCTAATTTTTCTTCCTCGCTCCATCCACATCCATAATCCTCATGGCAGCTGTGAACTTTAACTGCAGAACCAGAAAGTGCATTGGCATCAGTTTCAAGTTTTGAATATCCTTGCGAATTTTCAATATCACCAAAAGCAATCAGTACATCACATTCTCCGCCTTGTCCGAATCCGCCACTACCTTCACAAGTTGCTTGAGCATCGATACGTAGTTTCAATTGCTTGCCATTAGGAACTGTGAAACCAGAAGCGGGAATCGTAAAGAAAACTTCATTGCTTGTCCATGCACAAGGTTGGAGAAACGTACTTTGACATGATTCAAAATCTTCAAGCGTTTCAGTAAATTCTTGACCATCCGCTGCCAACGAGAATGTTATATCAGCTGTTGAACCCGAACTACCTTCGAATTGCAAATATATTGATAATTCAATAAGATTATCATTTCCTTGTCCAAAAACCTGTAAATCACTAATCATTTCGCTGCTACGGAATTCAATACCGCTCAAAGCACTCTCTTCTTGATGCGCACCATCCGGTTGAGAAGTGTTGATTGAACCATCTCCACCAATTTCTGATACAGCCTCGTCTAAAAAGAGATCATAAGACTCAACCGAGCCAACAACATTAGAAACTTCAGATTTAGGTTCTAATACCATTACTGTATCCTCTATATCTACATTGGAGAACAATGTAAGAGGGGCAAAAGCACCGATCATTACAGCAACAAGAATCAATGGAATAAGCACGCTATTTACGCTTCTCTTGCCTGCCAGCATCTTGTTCATGCCATCGGCCTGCTCAACCGATGGTTAAACCGTTTTGCATCATTTGCTCTCTAATCACCCCCTCTACGAGGGGGATTGATTTATCCAACAATAAATATTTATTCCAGATTCTAACAACGTTTTTTGTAAAATTATTAACACAATAATGCTCGCAATCGCTGCTAGAAAAAGAGTATCATTGAAAGACTCTAGGCGACCCGACCAGTTTACGCAGGGGTGGCTGAGGCGGTCAAAGGCGCCGGGCTTAAGATCCGGTCCTTATGGGTTCGTGGGTTCGAATCCCACCCCCTGCATCTATTTTCACCGATTATCAAAGAATGATTCTTTCACTCATTTAGAGACCAGCCACCATCGACGGTGATAACTTGCCCAGAAAGGTGAGGGCTGTTTAGGAGAAACAAGATTGCCTTTGCAATATCCTCGGGTTGTCCTTCCCTACCAAGCGGAACTTTTTCAATAATTGAAGCATAATGAGGTACCTCCCAATCTGCAGCCAATACTGCACCAGGCGCCACACAATTTACTCTTATATCAGGTGCTAATTCTCCTGCAAAATTCATCATTAATTGACGTAATCCAGCCTTGCTTGAAGTATAGTGAGATAGCCCTTTCCAAGAACGCCCTAATGAAGTGTCAACAATTCCAATTACACTACCTTTGACCGACTTTATCTGTGGTATTAATGCCTGGGTTAAAAGAAATGGAACTTCAATATGAATACGATTCATTAATCGTAAGTCATCCAAAGAAATATCCTCTATATCCTTTGATTTATAGAATGATGCATTGTGTATCAGGGCGCAAATCCCATTGGCTTCAATGACTTTCTTTGAGGATTTTACCTCCGCAATAAAGCGCTCTAACTGTTCATCCTCTTGGAAGTCTGCTTGGATTATTTCCGCACTCGATTTAGACCCCGTTTTTTGCTCGAAATCGTCAACTAATTGTTGTGCTTCTTGCAGACTATTATTGACATGAATAATGACGTGCCAACCCATCTCTAAAAAGGCGGTAGAAATAGCCGCTCCGATTCTCTTTCCACCACCGGTAATGATAGCGACAGGCTTGGCCATATCAATCCTAAAATGCACTCCGCTTTTCAAGTCTTGTTTGATGTAATTCCCCCTTGGGGGAATAGATTAGACCAAATCATCCCCCACACACCTTTTTGAGAGGCAAATCGTGGCAGTGGATGAGGGGGGGAGTGAATGACGGGCAAACCACTTCCTATGGCGCGAACGATTGCTCCTGCTTTACGGGAAAAACCAAAGCGTGAAAGATTGCCTGAATGGTTTAGAACTTCATTGCCTAATGGCAAACAACAAGCCATTTTCAATGAAACTAAAGCTGCTGTCGCAGATAATAAATTACATACTGTTTGCCAAGAAGCACGTTGCCCGAATATTCATGATTGTTGGGCGAGCGGTGATGCCACATTCATGATAGCAGGGCAAGAATGTACTCGTGGCTGTCGCTTCTGCGCAGTTGGAACTATCAAAACTCCACCACCTCTTGATGATGATGAACCTGCAAATCTTGCTGAAGCAGTTACCTCAATGAATCTAAAGCATGTTGTCATTACCGTTGTCAATCGAGATGACCTGTCAGATTCCGGTGCTGAACATTACAAAAAATGTATAGATGCAGTTCATCTCGCTCAGCCACATATTACTTTGGAATTACTTTGTTCCGATCTTGCAGGAGATATGGGTGCATTAGCACAGTTGCTTCATCAATCGCCGCTCTCAGTATTCGCTCACAATGTAGAGTGTGTGCCACGACTTGACAAAACGGTGAGAGACCATCGGGCAAGTTTCTCACAATCCATTTCAATTTTGGCTGAAGCTAAAAGATTGAGACCAGATATTTTGACTAAATCATCAATAATGGTCGGCGTCGGGGAAACCGATGAAGAAATTACTCAAACTCTACAATTGCTAAGAGATGCAAATGTGGATTTAGTAACTATTGGACAATACCTCGCACCCTCATCAAACCACCTCACAGTTGACCGATTTCCACAACCTGAAAAATATGATGCTTGGGCAAAACAAGCAATCGATATGGGATTCAGTGGAATTGCCAGTGGACCATTGGTTCGCTCATCTTTCAAAGCTGGGCTATTGTTAAGAAAATCACAAGACCCAAATAACTCAGAATCCATGCCTGGCGCCTATGTTTATGTCAGGGACTTACAGGACAAGCAAACGGCATCACTTAAGGCCGATATTGATTGAGGTGAAACGATGACGGACAGAAAGACGCTGATTACGAGCCCTTACACGCTCGGGGCACCGCCATCACGGCCTGGAGAAACTACCGATTTCGGCGGAAAATGGAAAGAACAACCAGAAGATTTGGGCCGCCCAGACCCTGCAAAATGTAGTGCTCAAGATACAGTATCTCACGCCTCTGGATTAATCAGAGTTCTAAATGACAAAGGTGAAGCAAAGGGTGAATGGAATCCTAAGTTGAAATCTGAAACTTTAATCGAAGGTTTAGAGTTCATGATGCGGTTGAGAATTTTTGACGATAGAATGATCAAAATGCAGCGCACTGGTAAACTTTCATTCTATATGCGCTCATTTGGTGAAGAGGCGGTTGCTATTGCACAGACTATGGCACTGCAGGAACAAGATTGGATTTTCCCATCATATCGACAACCTGGAGCTCAATTCGTTAGAGGAAGAAGTATGGTCAGTATGATTTGCCATTGCATTGGCAACACTGAAGACAATGTCAAGGGAAGACAAATGCCAGTGCACTATACATGGAAAGAAGGAAGATTCATCTCTATATCTAGCCCTGTTGGAACACAATTTTCACAAGCGGTTGGAGTTGCAATGGCTAGTGCTTACAAAGGTGATGATGAAGTTTGTATTTCTTGGCTAGGAGATGGAACATCTGCTCAAGGTGACTATCATTACGCTCTCAATTTCGCTTCAACTTTCAAACCCCCTGTCATTCTAAATGTTGTAAATAACCAATGGGCTATCTCAACACATAGAAATTTAGCAACTGGTGGAAGAACTTTCGCAGAACGTGGATTAGCCTATGACATTCCAAGTTTCAGAGTTGATGGAAATGATTTCCTCGCACTATACAGCGTTACTAAGTGGGCTCGTGACCGCGCTGGTGCAGGATTAGGACCAACTCATATTGAAGTATACACCTACCGTGCTGGACCTCACTCTTCTTCCGATGACCCAAGTGTCTATCGTCCAGCGGATGAGTTTGCTTCGTGGCCTGGTGGTGACCCGATTGAAAGATTGAAAGATCATCTCATCAACAAGGGAGATTGGGATGACAAGAAAAATGCAGCCTTGGAAAAGAAAATTGATGCCGAGGTAATGACTGCATACAAAGAAGCATGTAAATTTGGAGATTTAGCAAGTGGTCCATATCCCCCAGCAAGTACAATTTTTACCGAAGTATACGAAACTGTGCCATGGCATATCCAAGAACAGCGCGAGGAGTTAGGGAAGTGATATCATGACAAAAATGAATATGATCTCATCCCTAAACTCAGCACTACGCTGTCAATTAGAAAAAGACCCAAATATCGTCATATTTGGAGAAGATATCGGTTATTTCGGTGGTGTTTTCAGAGTTACTGATGGATTACAGAAGGATTTTGGAGCTCACAGAGTGTTTGATGCACCACTTGCTGAAGGTGGTATTGCCGCAATTGCAATGGGAATGAGCCTCAATGGATTACGCCCAGTAGCAGAAATACAATTTGCAGATTATATATTCCCTGCATATGACCAAATCGTTAATGAAATTGCAAAGATTAGACATCGCTCAGGTGGAGAGTTCTCAGCACCATTGACAATCCGCACACCATCCGGTGGTGGAATCAAAGGCGGTCATCATCATTCACAATCTCCAGAATCTCAATTCACCCATACTCCTGGATTAAAAGTTGTTTATTGTTCAAACCCATACAATGCTAAGGGATTGTTGACCAGTGCTATTGAATCAAATGATCCAGTGAGTTTCTTTGAACCAAAACGCTGTTACAGAGAACCATTCTATGGAGATCCGCATGATGTCCCTACATGGAATGACCATCCTGATGGTGAAGTACCGGAGGAGTATTATTCAATTCCACTTGAACAAGCAAGAATTGTCAGAGAAGGTGAGGCTTGTACAGTAATCGCATGGGGAACAATGGTTCATGTTAGCGAACAAGCGATCAAAAACTCAGGAATTGATTGTGAATTAATCGATTTACAGACATTACTTCCTTGGGATAGAGATACTGTTGTTAATTCAATCAAGAAAACTGGAAGATGTGTAATCGTTCACGAAGCACCAAAGACCTCAGGGTTTGGTGCTGAGATGAGTGCTTCCATTCAAGAGAGATGTTTCTATCACTTGGAATCGCCAATTAGACGAGTTACCGGATGGGATACCCCCTTCCCGCATACTACAGAATGGGACTACATGCCTAGTCCAGAGAGAATCGCAGAAGCAATAAAGAAAACACAGGAGGAATGAATATGGGAATTTATGCATTTAAAATGCCAGATATAGGAGAAGGAGTAGTTGAAGGAGAAGTTGTTGAATGGATGGTCGCTGTTGGCGATTCTATCAAAGAAGATGATCCAATCCTATCAGTAATGACCGACAAAGCAACAGTAGAAATCCCATCACCAGTAGATGGAACTGTCAAAAGTATTGTCGGAGATGCAGGCGACATCCTTCCAGTAGGAGTTGTTTGTATTGAATTTGAAGTAGAAGGCGATGGAAACGCATCTTCTGACAGTAAGCCTGCTCCTGCAAAGAAAAAGGCTGAAGAAAAACCAAAGGCACCTGCTGAAACAAAGGCCAAGCCTGTACCTGTTGAAGCAGCAGCGCCGGTTCCTGCAGCACCTGCAGTTACTAGGGCTGCTGGAACAAAAGCACTTGCAAGCCCAGCAGTTCGACAACGCTCACGTGAAGCAAATATCAATCTCGATCATGTTGCTGGTTCAGGACCTGCAGGAAGAATATCTCATGCAGACTTAGACGCACATATCGCAGGTGGCTCCAATGCTACTCGTTCATCGCCTGTAGGTTCAACCACCAAGGTTGAACTAAACGGAACAGAAGAACACAAGGTCATTGGATTGCGTCGCAAGATAGCAGACAGCATGATGGCTTCATACAGCACTATTGCACATTTCTCATACTTTGAGGAAGTTGACATCACTGCATTGGAAGAACTTCGCCAGCACCTAAACGCAACTCGTCCTGAAGGCGCTCCAAAACTAACTTACTTGCCTTTCATCATGCTCGCTTGTGTCAAGGCATTGGCTAAGAGCCCTGAATGTAATGCCCTATACGATGATGATGCTGGAGTTGTTACACGACACCAAGCAGTCAATTTGGGAATTGCAACTCAAACTGATCGAGGACTATATGTTCCTGTTGTCAAGCATACAGAAGCAATGGATATCTGGCAAGCTGCATCAGAAATGATGAGAGTAACCAGCGCAACAAGAGAAGGTAAGGCTGGAGTAGAAGACCTAACCGGCTCTACTTTCACGATCACTAGTCTTGGAAGACTCGGTGGATTAGGAGCAACTCCAATCATCAACAAACCAGAAGTTGGAATTCTAGGAGTTCACAATGCCAAGGAACGTGCTGTAGTTAGAAATGGAAACATTGTAATTCGTCGTATGATGAATCTATCTTCATCATGGGACCATCGAGTAGTCGATGGCCATGATGGTGCAACAATGGTTCAAACATTGAAAACTTACCTAGAGAATCCAGCAACTATCTTCATGTGAGGTGTAATTATGCAGACTAAAAAATGTCAAGTGTTAGTAATAGGCGCAGGCCCTGGTGGCTATGTTGCAGCAATTCGTGCAAGTCAACTAGGACTCAAAACGATAATTGTTGAAGCGGATAGAGCAGGAGGCACTTGTCTAATTAGAGGATGTATTCCTAGTAAGGCTTTGATTCATGCAGCTCATACGTTCCACAATTTGGCTCAACACTCTAGTGGTGATGGTCATATGGGAATTTCAATTCCAGGACCTGCTGAATTGAATATGTCTAATCTTATCGGCTGGAAAGAAGGAATCGTAGACCGTTTAAACAAGGGAGTCGAACATCTTCTCAAGACGTCAGGTGCTGAATTAGTAACTGGATGGGCTGAATTTCAAGATGCAAAAACTGTCAAAGTTGGAGAAGGTAAGGATGCAATAATCATTCAGGCTGACAATGTCATTCTCGCTAATGGTAGCGTTCCTATTGAACTTCCATTTATGAAATATGGAAATAATGTAATCTCAAGCCGAGAAGCATTACAACTGCAAGAGAAACCTGACCACGTTGTTGTTATTGGTGGCGGATATATTGGATTAGAATTGGGAATTACTTACAAGATGCTTGGCTCTGAAGTGACTGTCATTGAAGCAATGGATAGTGTGCTGCCAATTTTTGATAAAGAATTACGCAGACCATTGGAGAGGCACTTGAAGAAGAGTAAAATCAAGGTTCATCTCGGAGTTTTTGCTAAAGGTGTTGAAGACCAAAAGGATGGTAAAACTAAGGTTAACTTCATTGATAAAAATGAAAAGGATGAATCCAAAATGCAATCTATCATTGCTGATAAGGTTCTTGTTACCGTTGGTAGAAAACCAAATTCTGAATGCTTAGCACCGACTGGTGTTGCTCTTGATGAAAGAGGATTTGTCAAGGTAAACCACCGCTGTGAAACCAATATGCGCGGAGTCTATGCAATTGGGGATGTAACAAACCTAGGAGAGATGTTAGCGCATGTTGCATCCTTCCAAGGTGAGATGGTTGCAGAAATAATCGCTGGTAAGAAGCGTGTATACGATCCTGTTGCAGTTCCTGCAATCGTATTTACAGAGCCTGAAATCGTTAGTGTTGGACTTTCACCTGATGAGGCAAAAGCGGCTGGACATCCAATTATAATTGGAAAATTCCCTCTTGCTGCAAATGGTAGATCGCTTACTCAAGAAGCAGAAAAAACTGGCGGATTTGTTAGAGTTGTTGCACGTGAAGATGACCATAGAGTTCTCGGAATACAGGGGGTTGGGACACATATCTCTGAATTGGTTGGAGAATGGACCTTAGCATTGGAAATGGGCGCATTGCTCGAAGATATTGCTGGAACAATCCACGCACACCCAACTATGACAGAAATGACTCATGAAGCTGTTCTTGCAACACTCGGTCACGCTATTCATTCAGCATAAATTGAATTATAATTGTCTCCTTGTGAAAGGAGCCTATGAACGAGGCGAATTATGAAGAATTTGAGTACAAACAGACCTCAACCCGGGCACCTCGCTCATAGGACTTTGGAGGCCCGAGCAATGAGAATTATTGTCCACCCGATATAATGTCTGCAAATTATCGAATTGTGGTATTTTTCTGATTTGAAGATTATTAATGGCCAATTCTGGTTTGACATCAAACCACAACATTTGATATAGATGAGGCTGTGCAAAAGATATGCCTAAGTCATCCACTGTCCTAACTATTGCAATAATAATGCTACTATTGGCGTTCGCCCCTTCAATTGAAGGAAAACCAACTGGTAAGGCGGATGCAAGTGGTGGCTGCTCATGCCATAATGGTGGTACTACTGTGACTCCACAGCATAACTTCCCTACAGATTATACACCTAACCAAGTGTACAATATTCAAATCAGTATGCAAGGTGGTGTAAATGGTGCAGAAGGAGGGTTTGCACTAGATGTTGATCAAGGTACATATTCCAATAATGGGCCTGATGTCGCAATTTTAACCACAACTGTAACCCATTCAAATCCAAGTCAACGAAGTTGGAACTTTGATTGGACTGCACCAGCGGCAGGAAGCGGTGTAGTTAATGTGGCATTAGCCACTTTAGCCGCAAATAGTGACGGAGCCAGTTCAGGAGACTCTAAAGGAGCGACTACACATACTATCAATGAATTAATTTCTAACCAAGCACCGAGTGCAACAAATGTTCAAGTTTTCTCTTCTTCTACATCTAGTAAAACAAATGTGGTTGAAGATACTTCTATCGGAATTAGTTATGCTTATTCAGACTTCGATAATGACCCTGAACAAGGTGCTAATACTGAAATTAGATGGTATAAGAACAACGTGCTCCAACAAATGTATAATGAAAACAACCCACTACCAGCATCTGCTATTAGTGCAGGAGAATCATGGCATGCTACAGTAGCACCTCATGATGGCACAACACTTGGCAACGCTGTTCAATCAAACTCAATTACAGTCGATGCGGCAGTAATACCAAACAATGCGCCAACTGTTTCTAACTACGAAATTACAGCAGCAACTGCTGGTTCCAATGTACCAGTAAACGAAGATTTGTGGCTTGGGTATCTCTACGATGATAGTGATGGCAATTCTGAATCTGGAACTACAATTAGATGGTTCAAAGATAGTGTAGAGCAAGCGGTTTGGAATGATGTAGCAACAGTACCATCCTCTGCAACATCTGTTGGAGATTCTTGGAAAGCAAAAATCACTCCTTCTGATGGAATAGATATGGGTACTACTTATGAAACTACAGCAATTACAATAATTGATATCGATAGTGATGGAGATGGCGTATTCAATGCGAATGATGCATTCCCTAATGATCCTGCAGAAACTGTAGATTCTGACTCCGATGGTGTTGGAGATAATGGTGACGCATTCCCTAATGATGCTACTGAAACATTGGATTCGGATTCTGATGGTGTTGGAGATAATACAGACGTATTCCCTAATGATGCCACTGAAACATTGGATTCGGATGAAGATACAGTAGGTGATAACGCTGATGCATTCCCATTCGATGATTCGGAAACAATGGATTCGGATTCTGATGGTACTGGAGACAATGCCGATGTATTCCCTAATGACGCTAACGAAACCATGGATTCTGATAATGATAGCGTAGGTGATAATGCTGATGCATTCCCTAATGATGCTACTGAAACAATGGATTCAGATCAGGATGGAGTCGGTGACAATGCTGATGCTTTCCCTAATGATGCTACTGAAACTATGGATTCTGATGCTGACGGAGTTGGTAACAATGCTGATGCATTCCCTAATGATGCTACTGAAACAATCGATACTGATTCAGATGGTACTGGCGACAATAGCGATGTATTTCCTAATGATGCTACTGAAACTATGGATTCTGATGCTGACGGAGTTGGTAACAATGCTGATGCATTCCCTAATGATGCTAATGAAACCATGGATACTGATGGTGATGGTGTTGGAGATAACGCACAAGCTGCAGCAGAAGCAAAGGCTGCGAAACTTGCTGCAGAACAACGTGAAATGTACATGATGATCGGTATTGCAGCAGTTGTAATCATTCTTTCATTAGCTGCAGTAATGGTTTTCATGAAGAAAAAGAGTGGTGATGAATTAGAATTAGCACCTAAGCAATTTGAAAACCCTCAGCCAATTACTCAAACTCAACAGTATGAACCACAGCCTACAGTAATGGTTGCAGCAACTGAAGTTCAGCGATGGACTGACGAAGCAGGCCACACTTGGAGGACCATGAGCGACAATACTACACAGTGGTGGAATGGAAGCGACTGGCAACAACGCTGATTCATTTAGCATAGTCATCTTGAAAACAATTCTTGATGTGCAAGATATGTGTCCAACCTATCTTCCTTGAATTGGTACTCCCGTTTCGTTGATGAAACACCTGGAGATTCCGTCGTTGGAGGTCCTGCGCGGCAAGTAGAAGGGGCATGTTGGTCGAGAGTATTACCAACTCCTTCACCCAATCCTTCACTACAATTGTGGAGTGAAGAAATGGCAAACTCATTATCCATTTCCAAAGGTGATTTGGAACTACTATCAGGTGGAGTGCCATGTGATGGAATGGATTCCTATGCACAGCGCTATGGTGGGCATCAATTCGGAAATTGGGCTCATCAATTAGGTGACGGAAGAGCGATTACTTTGGGTGAAGTTGAAAGTGATGCTGGAATTGTTGAATTACAACTTAAAGGATCTGGACTCACTCCTTATTCACGTACTGCTGATGGAAAAGCCGTACTACGTTCATCGATTAGAGAATTTCTATGTAGCGAAGCAATGCATCATTTAGGAGTCCCTACAACAAGGGCACTATCATTGGTTACAACTGGAGAAGAGGTGATGAGAGATATCATGTATGACGGAAACCGAGCATTTGAACAAGGTGCAATTGTATCCAGAGTTTCTCCTAGTTTCATTCGCTTTGGAAGTTTCCAAATTCATACCGCTATTGGTGATACAGAGACACTTAAGGAATTGGTTGAACACACGATAAGAAACCACTTCCCAGGCCATCAATACTCAAACGATCAACAATTATTAGCATGGCTGGCAGATATTGCAAAATCAACTGCAACTATGGTCTCACATTGGATGCGAGTTGGTTTTGTACATGGAGTCATGAACACAGATAATATGTCTATACATGGATTAACTATTGACTATGGCCCATATGGGTGGATTGAAGATTATGATCCGAATTGGACTCCAAACACTACTGATTTGTCGCATAGACGTTATAAATTTTCTAATCAGCCTCGTATCGCTGGTTGGAATGTTGCCAGATTATTAGAGGCGATTGCTCCACTTTTCGATCAACCTGAACAACTGTCCCAGATTTTGGATGTATATTTTGAAGCTATTGGAGAGCAACAAAATTCCATGTGGGCTGGTAAACTTGGATTTGATACATTTGAAGATGAAGATGCTGAATTAGTTCGGGAATTAAATTCCCTATTACAACTGGTTGAAACTGATATGACTATATTTTTCCGACTTCTATCAGATATTGAAGCACCTGATATTGAATCTCTAAAGTTTGCTTTTTATGAAGAGGATGAAATTCCAAAACAGCAATGGAATGAATGGTTGTTGAAATGGTGGAATCGAGTCAATGCCACACCAGATAGAATAAAAATGAAATTAGCAAATCCAAAATATGTATTTCGTAATTGGATGGCCCAGTTAGCAATTGAAGATGCTGAAAGGGGTGATTTTTCTTTGTGTGAAGAATTATTAGAGTTATTGAAAAATCCATATGCGGAACAAATGGATATGCATGACAAATGGTTTACTAAACGACCTGAATGGGCTAAAAGTAAAGTTGGATGTTCGATGCTATCGTGTTCAAGTTAAGTTGAACTTCACTGTGTAACTACTTAGTGAATGATTGTTTCAGTTGAGATTGCATAAATGCAAACCGCTTATCTTATTGATCAATTAACAAGTCAATGATGACTTGTTTAAGTAAATAGTTAAGTTAACAAAAAATTGTTTCAGAGTAAGTGAAATTTCACTCGTCTTCAACAACTTTTGAAACGCCGATTGCGTTAGGACCTTTTGGACCTTCGCCGACTTCGAAAGTAACTATGTCTCCGTCTGTAATTTCTCCAGTGACTTCGGAGACGTGAACGAAGAGGTCGTCACCCCCTTCTTGTTCTATAAATCCAAATCCTTTCGTAAAGTTAAACCATTTGACAGTACCTTGTGCCATGTCGGGGGCTGTGGCAAGGGGTATTTGAAGGAATACGGTGAAATAACACGAATATTGTGTTTAAGCCATGTTTAGCAGTAGGCCAAATGGTGAGATTATTCACGAACCACAACTTAGGCAGTCGTCTGGAGTATCAAGCGAACAAGCGATCGCCTCTAGACTGCTAAGTTCCTCAGCCCTATCTGCTAGACCTGCAACTGTTTGATCATCCTTTACCTTGGCTTCAACAGTAAATTGAATCGCATCAGCTGCTGCTTTGGTCCTAAGATAATACATACCTGTTTTGAGACCCTTTCTCCATCCGTAGAAGTGCATAGAAGTTATCTTAGCAGGATTAGCATCGACCATATGAATATTCAATGATTGACTTTGATCAACATATGCGCCTCTGTCCGCAGACATATCAAGAACGTAACGTTGCTTTATTTCCCAGGTGGTTTTGTACATCTCCTTGATGTCATCAGGGATTCCAGAAATCAATTGAACACTGCCTTTGTGTCTTAAGATTTCATCCTTCATCTCTAGAGACCACAAGTCTCTTGCTATCAAATCACGAACTAAGTGCTTGTTCAGAACAATAAATTCTCCAGATAAAGTTCTGCGGACATAAAGATTGGATGTGAATGCTTCAAAACACTCATTATTTGCAAGAATTTGGCTAGTAGATGCCGTTGGCATAGGCGCCACTAACAGTGAATTACGCATACCATGCTCCACTATTTCTTGCTTTAGAGTATCCCAATCCCAACGACCGGAGTGCTCATTCATCCCCCACAGGTCAAACTGAAGTTTTCCTTCACTAGCAGGTGAACCCTGGAATGTAGAGTAAGCTCCTTCTGCAATCGCTGCATCCTTTGAGGACGTACATGCTGCAAAGTAAATTGTTTCAAAAATTTCCTTATTCAATGCTCTAGCCTCTTCACTTTCAAAGCACAGCCCAAGCATTGCAAATGTATCTGCTAACCCTTGAACACCTAGACCAATAGGTCTATGCCTCATATTGGAATTTTGTGCCTCTATTACCGGATAAAAATTAACATCTATTACTCGATTTAGATTTCCAGTTGCATGATATGTCACATCGTATAATAATTTATGATTAAATGATTTAGTTTCCATATCAACATACTTTGGAAGTGCTATCGAAGCAAGGTTGCACACAGCTACTTCATCTTGTGAAGTGTATTCCATAATCTCTGTACAAAGATTTGAGGATCTAATTGTCCCTAAATTCTTTTGATTGGATTTTTCATTTGCTGCATCTTTGTAACACATGTAAGGAGTTCCTGTTTCAATTTGTGATTCAACGATTTTATCCCAAACCGTGCGCGCAGGAATTGTTTTGCGCGCTCTTCCTTCTGCTTCATATGATTCGTATAGTTTTTGGAATTCAGCACCGTAGGCATCTTGGAGACCTGGGCATTCATTTGGACAGAATAAAGACCAATCTGCATTTGCCTCTACTCTTTCCATAAATAGATCAGAAACCCACATTGCATAGAACAAATCTCTTGCTCGAACTTCTTCCTTGCCGTGATTCTTCTTTAAGTCTAAGAACGCCAAGATATCAGGGTGCCAAGGCTCAAGATATATTGCGATTGAACCCTTACGCTTACCGCCACCTTGGTCAACATATCGTGCTGTGTCATTGAATACGCGAAGCATTGGAACAATTCCATTGCTTGTGCCATTTGTCCCTTTGATATATGCGCCTTGTGAGCGGATATGGTGAATCGAAAGTCCAATTCCACCAGCGGATTTAGAAATTAATGCACATTGTTTCAAAGTATCATAGATCCCTTCTAATGAATCATCTTGCATTGTAAGTAAGAAGCACGATGACATCTGAGGCTTTGGTGTTCCTGAATTAAATAGGGTTGGAGTTGCATGGGTGAAATATCCTTCTGACATCAAGTCATAAGTCTTCAATGCCTTCTCTATATTGCCATGGTGAATCCCCACTGCGACTCTCATCAACATATGCTGAGGCCTTTCTGCAACTTCGCCATTGAGTTTCAGTAAATATGAACGCTCTAATGTTTTGAATCCAAAGTAATCATAATTATGATCTCGGTCGTAATCGATGTGCTTATCTAAAATCTCTGCGTTTTCCATTATGACGGCATAAACTTCTTCTGAGATAAGAGGAGCGTGCTTGCGTGATTCTGGGTCAATGTAATCTCTTAGGTCGGTGATTACTTCCGAGAATTTATTTCTTGTTGAACGGTGTAAGTCGTCAACACAAATCCTAGCTGCTAAACGACTGTAATCAGGGTGTTGAGAAGCAAGTGAAGCGGCCGTCTCCGCTGCCAGTTGATCAAGTTCTCTAGTAGTAACTCCATCGTATAATCCTTCTATTGTTAATTTTGCAACATGAGCGGGGTCTATCCAAACCGGATCTAAACCCTCGGATACATGTGTCAACTTCTCCATTATTGCATCGAAACGTACATCTTCACGTTCCCCTTTCCTATTTACTACTTGTAGCGCCATCATTATTCCTCCTTAATTTCATTGTAATTGTTGATAAATATTATTCATACCCTCTGCATTAAAAATCCTCATCCATTGAGAAGCGTTGTTGTACGCTGCCAATACTTGCTGAATCCATCACACCGGCTTTTTGGTATTCTGCGACTCTCTTCTCGAAGAAATTGGTCTTACCTTGCATTGATATCATTTCCATCCAAGGGAATGGGTTATCTGCATTGTATAACTTTGTAGCTCCAAGAGAAATTAATAGGCGGTCTGCGACGAAATGGATGTATTGTGCCATCAATTTTGAATTCATTCCGATTAAGGAAACTGGGAGTGCACTCGTTACGAACTCAATTTCAATTTCAACTGCTTCCGCGATAATTCCATGGATGGCTTTTTCACCTGCTCCACGTAATAATTTATTATGTAACAAACAAGCGAAATCGCAGTGAAGTCCTTCATCTCTAGAAATCAATTCATTGGAGAAAGTCAATCCTGGCATTAAACCTCTCTTCTTCAACCAGAAGATTGCACAGAAAGAACCTGAAAAGAAAATACCTTCAACTGCTGCAAAGGCAACTAATCTTTCAGCGAATGAACCTTTCTTGCGAGATAGCCAACGCATTGCCCAATCTCCCTTTTTCTTAACCGCTGGAACAGTTTCTAATGCCTTAAAGAGATGGTCTTTTTCAAGATCGTCCTTGATGTATGTGTCAATCAGTAGCGAGTAAGTCTCTGCATGAATGTTTTCCATCATAATTTGGAAGCCATAGAATGCTCTTGCTTCGGCCCAACAAACTTCATTAGAAAAATTCATCACTAAATTTTCATTGACTATACCGTCGCTTGCTGCGAAAAATGCCAATATATGTTTCAAGAAGTGTCTTTCATCATCATTCAATGTAGCCCAATCTTTTAGATCCTCTGCCAAATCTATTTCCTCGGCTGTCCAAAATGATGCTTGTTCTTGTTTGTACATTTCCCAAATATCAGAATGCTCAATTGGGAACAATACGAATCTGTCCAGATTGGTTTGAAGCATTGGCTCTAAGTGCTCGTGACTCAAGTCTAACTCAAAATCATCTTCATTTGGACTAGGCTTTTCGATTACCATAATTAGACACCTCCGATTACATCACGCGCTGGAGTTTTATTGCCCTCCGAGAGAGACTATAATACTGACCCCTAATGAGACTTTGGAAAATGCGGTTATGGCAGTGTTCGACAGAAGTGAAAAGCACTAAGCAGTATGCCGATTCGTATTTCTCTTTGCCACCCAGTGCAAATCAGTGATTTTAGCCCAAAAACTAACAAAAAATACCCCTCACCTTCCACTGTAGTTATGTAAGTAAGTTTCAACTTTAGAATAAGGGTCAAAAACCTCCTTAACAACGACCGTACATGGAGCAAATTCAATTGTCGGTCCAGTTCGCACGTTTAGATGATGAAGCAATATTGCCAACTCAAGGCTCAGCATTGGCAGCTGGCTGGGATTTGTACGCTTTATGTGAGACAATTGTTCCTAAAGGCGCAAGCACGTTCATTGCAACTGGACTGGCTGTTGCCATACCAGAAGGTTGGGAAGGGCAGATAAGATGCCGCTCATCACTCGGAAAGAAAGGCATGATACTACCAAACGGTGTAGGAACAATTGATGCCGACTATCGCGGAGAATTGAAAGTACTAGCGACATGGATTGGCCAGGGTGACAGTTTTACAGTAAGTAAAGGCGAGCGGGTTGCGCAATTGTTATTCGCTCAAGTACCAAAGGTAACAATAGTTGAAACATCATACGAGGAATTAGGAAATACTGAGCGAGGGAGTGGAGGCTTCGGCTCATCGGGCCAGTATTGACTAACTAGAGAGGTGATACTATGACCAAACAAAGAGATGTGGAAATAATTCATCTCGGGGAAATCCCTTATCAGGAAGCATTGGAATTGATGAAAGAACTGCAACGGCAAAGAATCGATGATATGATTCCCGACACCTTACTATTGTTACATCACCCTGAAATCGTAACCGTCGGACCACGCGCTACAAATGATGGAATAAAAGTGCCACAAGGCTATCCATCTCACACAGTAGACAGAGGAGGCGGTTTGACTTGGCATGGACCTGGCCAATTGGTTGGATATCCTATTTTCAAATGGGATTTAGAAGGGGAAACTTCTGTCGCTGCAATAATCTCATTACTTGAGCAATGGATTATTAGTACGCTTGAGGATTTAGGAATAAAATCTTCAAGAGATGATAGAATGCAAGGAGTATGGGTTGATGACAAGAAGATCTGCAGTATTGGGCTTTCATTCCTTAGATGGGTTTCTCGCCATGGCTTTTCAATCAATATAGATACTCCGAGTGGAAGAGTAGAGGGTTTAGCGGGTTGTGGACTTGAAAGTAAGACAACTACTTCTCTCGCTAGATTAGATTATCAAATCTCTATTCAAAAATTCATTCAGTCCCTATTGAAAAACATGCAAAGTACTGTCAACAGAATTGCAAAGGATTGATTTCAATACATAATTTCCAACAATACAAGGATATGCTCAACAACTGCGAACGATTCGCCTTGAGCATGGACAACACATGGCCTCATCATGGTAGTTCCACAGTGGGGAGAGAGATTCACCCCATTCAATACCTTGAATGGTATGTTCCTCGCTTACAACAGATGAGAAAATACAATTTATCTTTTAGCGGACTACAATATACTTGGGATTTTGAAAAATATTTGGCAACAGGCCTGAAAGATGTAGGCTACCACCACATTTCAGAGTTCCCGCATCCTGAGCAGATGGTTGCAGAAAGGTACGGAATAAATCCTCAAACGATTGTAATTACGCATGGTGCAACTCAGGCCTTAAGCATTGCATTATTGGCTTGTTTAGAACCTACATCGAATGGTCAAAAGAATATTGTCGCTGTTGAATCTCCAGCATACGCACCGGTATCTCAAACTCCACTATTGCTAAACTGCGACACCATTCCTGTTCAAAGACACCCTCCAGTTGATGGCTTTGGACCATGGAGAATAAATAAAAAAGAATGGCTAGAAGTTCTACAACAATCGAAAGTATTGATGATTACTCCGCAACTAAACCCATGCGGATGGGATTATGAAAGCAGTGACCGCAAATGGATAATAGATACATGTAAGGAATTAGCAATCAAAATCATCTCCGATGAAGTATATATCGATTCGATGAAGGGTACAGAAGATTACAAACCATTCCACTTAGAAGGTGAA
>JAACCR010000096.1 GCA_009937205.1 Methanobacteriota archaeon
TGAACTGTATTGAATCCATGAGATTGTCCAAGGTAGTATGCAGGAGTTTTGGAAGAGCATCCAATACCGGACATTTTAGCGATGCGGTGAGGTTCAATTCCATTTTCCCATGCCGATGCAATAATGACATTTGAGATTTGATCGTGACCACAACCAGGGCACAGAGATGAAGGTCCACCAGTGTAGGAATCCTTTGGTTCGTTAATCATATTCAGTTTTATGACCTTTGCTGGACGTTTTGGTGCTTCGCTCATTGTTCCACCTCCTCAAGTTTTGCCATTATTAAATCGGAATATACTCTTGCTCGAGGTGGTTGTCCATCAGAATAAGCAACAGAGTGAACCTTTGTTACCAAATCATTCGGCAACTCCTTTCTTAGAATCCCCCATAGTTGTCCATCCCGATTGATTTCAAGAACGATAGTAGTTTCATGGCGTCTAATGAATTCTGCAACTTGGTTTGACGCTGGTAGTGCGCGAATACGACACTGGCTTACCTTTAGGCCAGTCGCTTCAAGAATATCATCAATTTCTTGGATTGTATTTTCCATACTTCCGATATAGATAATACCAACTTCACATTCAGTTTCTTCTCGCATAAGTGGTGCAGGAAGAAGTTCTCTTGCACCGTTTATCTTCCTCTTTAATCTAGACATAAGAGCAACGTAGTCATGTGGTTTTTCAGAATAAACACCCTTGGTATTATGACCGGTTCCTCGATAAAGGATAGGGTCCATTCCTGAGCCAGGTAAAGTACGGTATGGGATTCCATCGCCATCAACATCAAGGTAACGTCCGAACTCTTCAAACGCTTCAAAAACATCACGATCTCTTACCACTTTTCCTCTGTCCATATTTTCCTCAGGGTAAGTAAATCCTTCACATGCCCAGCGGTTCATGCCTAAGTCTAGGTCAGATAATCCAAATACAGGGGTTTGGAATCTTTCAGAGTAATCCATTGCTCTCCATCCGAACTCGAAACATTCCTCAACTGTTCCTGGAATCAAAACGATATGTTGAGTGTCACCATGACTTCCTTCGTATAGCATTGTAATGTCAGATTGTTGAGTACGAGTCGGTAGTCCAGTAGATGGTCCAACGCGGTTAACATCCCAGAACACAGAAGGTACTTCTGCGAAATAAGCCAGTCCAATGAATTCCTGCATTAGAGAAATACCGGGTCCAGAGGTTGCAGTTATTCCACGACCACCTGCCCATCCAGCACCAATCACCATACCAGCTGCAGCCAATTCATCTTCGGCTTGAATCACAGCACATGTTGCTTCACCCTCATCATTTGTCCTAATTTGAGGAATATATTCTATAATTGCCTCTGCAATTCCTGAAGACGGAGTAATTGGATACCAAGCAAGCATTTGAACGCCACCGAAATGACAACCCAAAGCAGTTGCTTCGTTACCATCGATGAAGAATTTTGCAGTGTCCTGCTCTCTCTCTTCAACAACATATGGATCATCCTTAGAGAGATTATCTTTGAAGTAATCACGACCCAATCCTAGTGCAGTGATATTCAGTTCAATCGCCTTTTCCTTTCCTTTAAATTGCTTAGATAATGCAGATTCCAGTGCTACTTGGTCGATTCCAAGCATTTCTGCTAATATACCAACATATACGATATTGGTGACCAACTTAGCAATTTTTGGATTTATTTTACGTGCTAATGAAGACATCGGAACGGGGTATGAAATAACATCCTCTCTATTCATTTCCTTTTTTGCATCAGAATTCCAAATTACTACTGATCCAGTTTCAAGAGCCTCCAAGTCCTCATCCCATGTTGCAGGGTTGACCAATACTTGGATGTGGGTTCTGTCACCAGGTGCTTGATATCCCAAATCAGAAAGTCTTACGATATACCAAGTTGGTAATCCAGAAATATTTGATGGGAACATATTTTTCCCAGAAACAGGAATTCCCATTTCAAATAATGATTGAAGGAGAATTAGGTTCGCACTTTGAGAACCTGTTCCGTTTGCTGTAGCGATATTTATTGTGAAATCGTTTGCAATGGTTGCCATTGTGGGTTGTCCCCTGAGAGGTTAGTGGCTATGAAACTCACGCCTCTTGACATTTGGGGTCCGCATACACCCCTTGAACATGTTGGAGGCGCGCTCACTGTTTGAGCATGATTTGAACATACGATTCTCTACCAAGAATCCTTATGTAAAATTGCTATTTTAATCAATTTATTAGGGGCTTTTTTAATGTTTTAATTCAAACGGTTTAGGGGTGATACTCAAAACCGATTAGTATCTGGGATTGAACATGGCCGAAGAAAATATGTCGGAATCATGGCAAAAGGCAGAGAAATTAATCACCAAAGGAAAAGCAGAAGGCGCTCTTTTGGAACTGCGAGAAATTGATGCTAACGGAACACATCCAACAACTCTGCGTATTGCCGGTGAGGCAACTTGGGCGATTGCAAAAAGTAATCGCAATAAAAGCGAGTACCGCAAGGCAGCATCACTGCTTAAAGAATCGGTTAAGAATGCGCCAAAGGATAAGAAATCAAACACATCTTACAACAATCTATTGAATGAAATGCAAGATTTGGGCTTTTCTGAAACAACCTTCCCTCGTCTGGTTAATGATGGAACTCCAACATTCGCTGGAATGGTGGCAATGGGGATGGCGTTGGTTTTGGTTCTCGCTGGAAGCACACTTGCAAATACTGCAAAATCTGTTGCAGTTGGAGATGTAGTAATGGAACTTTCTTGGACTGATACATCTGGTAATTCTCATACAGGTACAATTTGGATTGAGTTGTACGAGGATAACACTCCAATGCACGCTGAGAGTTTTAGATCAAACACAGACGCAGGTCGTTATGATGGGACAATTTTCCATCGTATCGTAGATGGATTTATGATTCAAGGCGGCGATTTTGAAAATGGCGATGGTACTGGAGGCCACGCAGGCAAATATTTCGGATATTGTGCAAATGCAGGTTTTGCTGAATCAACTACTTGTGAGAATGATATGACAAATTGGGTAATCCCAGCTGAATTCGGCGAAACACATAGCCCTGGAGTCATTGCAGCAGCACGCTCCCAAAGTGAGGACTCCGCTGGATCTCAATTCTATCTTGTTGATTCAACAGGAGCTACTAGTTTGGATAACCAATATTCCGCTTTTGGTTTTGCTTACAAAGGTGAAATCGATGGAAGTGCGACAACTGGTGTTGCAGTAATTGATGCAATTTCACAAGTTGGATGTGGTGCAAATCAAGATACATGCAATGACGGTAATAAATTGTCTACATATCCAGTGACAGTTGAAAGTGCAGTAATCGCTGATGCATCTGCAGATACACCTTGGTATCAATTCTGGTAATCTTAATTGATTTCTTGAGCACCTTCTATGGGTGTGTTCATAGATGTGTTACCACTCGGGGGTAATATGGCTATGATTGACACCTTCAATGCCCGACGAACTCTTTCGGTTGGTGGAGAATATTACTCGCTATCCGGACTTGATGAAA
>JAACCR010000097.1 GCA_009937205.1 Methanobacteriota archaeon
AGAGAGTGGCTCAATGAAAATGTAAAGTGGAAAGATTTCGGAACTGGTGTTCGTCTTGGAAGACTTCACAGAGAAGATGCTTGTTCACTTGTGCTGTATGAAGCAGATTCCGAAGTTGAAGTTGATGCCTTCATGCCACACACCCATCCTGGTGGAGAATGTTACCTTGTTCTTGAAGGGGAAGTGTGGGATGAGAGTGGAACTTATCCTACTGGGTCACTGGTTTGGATGGATAGAAATACAACTCATACTCCAAAAACTCGAGGGAAAACATTGATTCTTGTGCTTTGGCCTGAGGGCGTTAAAGTATAATCATTGTAACTTATACTCTCCAGAGTCTAATCTATTATTGAAGATAAATGGCCCTGCTGGTAAAACTGCTGCTGCAAATCCGTGTATCAAGGCTCGGCTGGTCCAGTGTTTTCCAATGCCGAAAAACAATACTGCAATATATGCTACAAACAAAAACCCATGCACTGCACCAACCAATGATACTGGTGCAGGGTCGTCAAACAAGTACTTCATAGGCATAGCATAGCCTAGTAAAATTAAGAAAGAAAGACCTTCTAAATATCCTAAAACAGTTACAAATCTTTTCATTTCTAAACCTCTACCATAGGTCTACTTGAACCACACGATGGACACAATTGGTCTTCACTATCAGCGTAATCATGCTTACATGCTGGACATGCACTAGCAAGTTCCATCTTACCCATCGATTTAATCGCTTCGCCTTGTAATGAAAGAGATCCACTGCTGACGTCACCAACAGTATAACGGCCAGCTCCACCAAGTTTCACCAGTAAGTCTGGAGGTAATGTAACTGTACCAGTTTCATCAATAATCAATTCTCTATCCTTACTCAAATCTTCAACATCAACATCATCACCGTGTTCAGCGACAAAGCGACCATCTCGCAATTCTAAAGAGCGATTCGCAAATGATGCTACTTCCTTTGAATGAGTCACAATAAAGAATGAAACTCCTTCGTTTTGATGTAGGTCTTTGAACATACCAAGAACTTCTCGGCTAGTCACTGGATCGAGTGCCCCTGTAGGCTCATCAGCAAAAATAAGCCGTGGGTTAGTAATCAGAGCACGTGCAATAGCAACTCGTTGTTGCTCTCCGCCACTGAGCATCTTTGGTAGTGCATAAGCCCTAGGAAGGATGCCAAGACGATCCAACATTGAATCTGCTAATTTCAAGGACTTACGAGAGGATACTCCTTGGTGACGTAATGGTTGTGCAACATTATCTCTAGCATTCAGATTAGGCAATAAATTACCTTCTTGGAAGATGAATGATACTGTCTTTTGACGTAGTGTCACCAATTCCTTTCCTGTCAACCTAGTCATGTTCTTTCCGGCTAATGATACCGAACCTGCGCTGGCTTTCATAAGACCTCCAAGACACTTCATCAAAGTGGATTTACCTGAACCTGATGGACCAACAACTGCTATTGCTTCACCTTCTTTCATGTCAAGATGTAGTCCACGTAATGCAACTACATTGCCATCTTCAGCCTTTGATTCATAGACGTGGTAAAGCCCGGATGCTTGTAATATACTTTCTTTCATCTTCACTCCCCCTTCAGCACACTGGCTAAGTCAGATTTCAAGGATTTACGAGTTGTTACCAATAATGAAATAACAACTGCGGTAAATACAGATAATGACACAAGTAGTAATTGATACCACGGATAAACCAATGTTCGTTCAATAGATGTTGATGAGCCACCGAAAATTTGGAATATGAATCCAAATATGTCAAAGAAACCGTTGAATGAAAGTGCCACTCCTATTCCAAGACCAATACCAAGTGCCATTGAAACCATGACGATGGAAAGAATCTCGAACAACACCAACCGAATGATTTGGTTTGGAGATGCCCCAATCGCTTGGAGGACTGCCAATTCTTTCTGGCGTTGACTCAATACCAATGATAAAAACACGAAGCTTGAGGCGACTGCAGCAATACTAGCCACAACGAATTGTAATGAAAGCAGACCTGGCGTTCCAAAGATAAGCCCTCCGTCTCGCTCAACACTCTTGTGTGAACTTGACCAGTCCAAAACACTGGAGACTCTAAAGTCTGCAGACATAGTTGATGCAAGGGCTTCTAGAGAATCACCACTTAATCCTTGAACATCAACAATCCAAGTCGTGGATGTATGGTTTGTTACTGCATCAGCACCGACAAAGGATTCCCAAGAGGATTCACCGATAATCAATGACGAACCCATAGCAACTGAACTGACACCAGGGATATATTCATGAACACCCATGTAATACATACTGGATTGGTAAGGTGTGATGACAATTTTTACATTCGTATCTGCCAAGAACAGTGGGGCTGCAAGTGCTGGTGGGATTTGAGAAAGTCCTGATGAACAGCTAGTCTCTTCGGCCGAAGTTCCGTCTGGACATGTAGCATTACCGAGATTTGCACTTGAAAGATCTGCGATTCCGAAGGCACCTGTCAAATCCGCTCCAATGAAATTGGCACCTTGCATTGACCCACTCATGAAATTGACAATCACAGCGTCAGTAAGGTCCGCACCAGAAAGGTCAGCGCCGTCTAAGTTTGTATCATAGAACAAGGCTTGAGAAAGATTTGCACCTGCTAGATTGGTATTAGAGAGGTCAGTACCGCTCAAATCAACAGGACCAAAGTCACGCCCACTCAGATCTTGGTTGGATAGATTTAATCCAGACCAATCACCTTCCATAAGCGAAGAATATGCTAAAAACAAAGCCATCGGGTCAGTTTCATTGGCGCCGCCAGATGAGAAATTAAAACTCAATTTTTCCCAGGTGAAGGAGAGTTCTTCGGATTTTGCGTCTGTCGGTTTCAACAACACATCTTCAAGACGATTTTCATCTCCTCGCCCAGAGCCTGCAATATCCAGTGAATAAGCAGCATCTTCTCCAGCGGTAAAACCACCGTTGCGATAAGCAGTCATTGTTGCGTCGATTGATGTCCCTGGAATAGATTGTTCACTCCATCGAAGAATATCTTCATTCCCATCAAGCACGACCCATGTTTGCAATTTATCTCCTCCAGTTGAATCTTCTAAGAAAAGACTCGGCACGGTTGTTGCTGAGGCTGTAACATCAGCATCAGCAAAGAGTGAGATTAAAGATAATAATTCTGATTCGTTATAATTCTGCTCGAGAGTGATTTTTAAATCAGAACCAACGGTTGCATCGGTGGTCTTCTCATCAACCAATGTTCCCGTATAGCCTTGAACATCCGCGAGTGTGACAATTGAAAGAGTAAGTAGCATAATAACAGCAAGTCGGTTTACAGATTCTGGTGATCCTGAACCTTTGAGACCACGTTTTACATCCTTTAACAGAGATGTTCGACCGAATATTAGTTGCATTATCTGTGGACCCTTGGCACCAATTCTACCGAGAAGAAGTGCTCCGCCTATCCAAAGTGCAAACGGACCAAAAATCCCCAGTAGTCCTTCGATGAAGAAATTGGAAACAAGACCATCTTCATTAACATTTATTTCGAGCCAGGTATCGGTAACTGCGACCATTCCAAATAGGAACGCAAGCCAGTGAAGCCAGCGTTTTGGTTCTGTTTTGGCTGAAGTTTTTCGCACTCCTTCTTCGATTTCAAGCTCTATGAACTCACGGGCACGACTGCGGCCGAACAGCATAGCAAGGCCGAGGGTTGTGACTGCAGTGAAAATGGTTGCACCGATACTCAAAGTCGGATTAACATCAAAGTCGCCGGTTCTAAATTCCATGAACCCTACTGCTGAAAGAACGATTGGGACTGCAAATAAGGCTAGAAGATATCCTACCAACCAGGCTACAGAAGACATGACGAACAATTCTAACAGCACCATACTTTGTAGGCTTGTGGCATCCGCACCTATTACGCGATGTATACTGACTTCTCTACGTCGTTGTTCCAGGGAAAGCACTAATCCATAGATTAATACCGAAATTGAAAGAATAACAATTGGAATCATGATGATGTAATCGAAGATTTGAATCAGACCTAAGAAAATATTGAGGAAAAGAATGGTTCCACTGACGATATCAGTGTAATACAGTTCAATTCCTTCATCGGTGTAATTTCCAGCCTGTACGCGAGTTCCAAGGTCTTCAAGCCATTCTGCTGCATCTGCAGTAGACGTTGTCGGCAATTGCCCCTGGTCAATGGTGACACCGAGGTACATGTGGTCATTATCGATCAATGTTGCTCGTTGGGTTTCATCAAGAACTTCCCAAGTCGTGAAGATTGGGTTTGGGCCAAGTGTCGGGTTACCGAAATCCCATGGGTCATAGATTCCAAGAACCGTCAAATTGATCGCTGTCATTTCCATCCGACAGTACACCATTTCATTCTCCTCAGGAGTTACTTCACCGTCGCAGTTTTCATTAGTAACAGTCCCTTCGAACAGCGTCGATTCATCAACGACATAATGGAACGAGAGAGATTCAAGAACATCGCCAACATTGGCTTTTGCTTCTGAAGCAACGGTCGAAGGTAGAATGACACCGCGTTGAGCACTGACATTTTCTGGTGATGGCCACTCTCCCATTCCTGCTATGATGTTCTCACCTAATCTGTCAGCAAATTCGCCATCAAAGGCTTCAGGTCCTAAAAAGCGAACTGAACGCATGTTGGAAATTGGTGGACCTGCGTCGCCAAGTTCTGGATAATCAAACGTCACGTTACCCCAATAAGGATTCGCATCATCGGTAATCGCTACCATTTCAAGAGGCTGAGCAACAACAAATTCTTGATTGAAAAAGCCTCCACTGTGAATACCTTGACGTCCTAAGACAAGAGTACAATCACTGAATTCGGTGAATTCCTCCATCAACTCGTCGCACACACTCGTCATTGTGCTGGTATTGTTCGACCAACCAGTAGAATTTTCCACAGGGGTTCGAGCAAATTCGATTTTAGCATCGAATGGCTCATTTTTGAGAGATTCTTCAAAGAAAAGTTGTGAAAGACCAACACCGTACGAAAGAACGGTGGTGATGACAAGAGAAGCAAGGAAAACACCCGCAATAACTGCTAAACCTCGTTCCTTACCGCGCCATGCACTCAAACCAGCAAGGCGAAGTTTTCCAGGAGTTTCAGTTACTTTGTGCATAATTCGCTTAGGCAAACTCTGTGAAGGTGCAAAGTCAGAAGATTCCAACTGCAAAGAAATTTCTGCTTTGGTCATTCTTCTTCCCCTCCTTCATCTTCATCCAAGCCCCAAGCAGAACGAATATCCGATGCTTTAGTCATTCCATCTGTGAGTAATAACATTCTGTCTGCATTTGATGCTAGATTCGGGTCATGTGTAACCATCAGAATAGAAATCGGGTTTTCTTCATCATGGCAAAGATCTTTGAATAATTGTAATACTTCTTTACCACTGGCAATATCTAAATTCCCTGTTGGTTCATCAGCAAGAAGCAAAGGCCGGTTACCAGCAATTGCCCTAGCGATAGCAACACGTTGCTGCTGCCCACCAGATAGTTGATCTGGAATGTGCTCCATTCGATCTCCAAGTCCGACTTTCACTAATGCAATGCGTGCAGCTTCCTCAGCCTCTAAAGATGGCATTCCAGATAACTCAAGTGCCATTGCCACATTATCTATTGCAGAAAGATTGTCGAGAAGATGAAAGTCTTGAAAAATCCATCCAACATATTCGCGCCTAACATCAACAACATTTGAAGGGTTTTTCAATCCATATTTTCGACCCTTGAGAATGATTTCACCACTCTCCGCAGGCAATAATCCGCCAATGATATTGAGGAGGGTTGATTTTCCACAACCAGAAGGACCCATTAGAGCAACTAATTCGCCAGGCTTCATTTCCATGGATACTCCCTTCAGCACCTCTAAACGGCTGCTACCAGAGCCGAATCCCTTCTTCAAATCATCAACAACTAGCATAGCAACCAAAAATCCTTAATTGAGTGGTTAATAAATCACTGTTTATGTTCGTGTCAAAAAGTTGCCACAGAAAAATGATTAACACCCACTAAAATATATCGCATTGCCACTGATATATCAATGAATAAGGTGGGGTTTATCTAAACCAAGAAACACAATTCTGCTGTTTGAGAAGAGGCTTTTGATTTGTGCTACCGGAGCAACAATTAAGTCTAAATCTATAGTCAAAACATCATGGCTGAAGAGAAGCGTACCCTTCGGAAACGCTACATCGCCATCTCAGACTTATTTGGAACGAGGAAAGATTTGTTTTTAGCATCCTTTCTTTCAATCCTTATGCTTCTCTGTATTGCTCCACTTCAACCATCAAACGATGACCTAATGGGAGATTTCGAATCAGCAGAATCTTCTGGAAGAGGCGAGGTGTATGAAGGCGATTGGGCGGTGGCTCGTCAGCAAAGACTCAACTCATGCTACTACAACACTTTGTTCGCAGTTGACGATAACAACGATTATCTCGTTCTTTCAGAATGCGCAGACTACTCTTTTAGCGTATACATGCACTCGGATTGGAATGTTTTGCTCGAAACGGTTGAAACGAATATCGTGGTTGGAAACATTCTTTTCTCACCCAATGGAGAATATCTCGTGGTGTATTCAGGAATGTATTTTGAAATTTATCAAACCTCAGATTGGGAACAAGTGTTCTCAGGTGACGTAATGCCAAGTAATGGCAACTATGTTACTATTTACGCTGCCACATGGTCTAGTGATGGTGAACGAATTGTATTCACAACCGGAGGCGACGCGGATAAAATGTTTGAGGGCCCCGAATGGGAAGAAGTCACTGGAACAACCTCGACCGCATCATGGGTTGCCCACCACCCTACCGAAGATATTTTGTGGTACGTCAACAATGATGGTACGGGAAATGAATACGAATTTGAGAACATACCATTTGTTGGGTATCAATGGGTAATGAAGCGTAGTTTCACACTCTCTCAAGGGTATGGGGGGCCAATCTCAAGTAATTCTGATGGTTCAATGCTACTGATGAACGACTACTACGAAATATCAGCATACTCAACATCCGATTACAGCGAAATATTTCGCTCTCAATATGGTGCAAAAGTAGCCACTTTTTCAAGTGAGGGTGATTCCATCGTGTATTATTACAATGAAGAATATCGAATCCTCTCCACAAGCACATGGCAGATACAAACATCATTTGATTCTCAAGAGCAGGATTGTTCTTGGGACGACGGCCCCTTACAAATTGTATTTTCTTCCGAAGATGAAGAAATTATTGTATCCAGCGAGTCCTGTTATGATACCTTCCTCTCCAGTTGGAGTCCCGATGAGGATTCTGACGGCGTCGCCGATGTTCAGGACATCTGCCCCTCTACTCCAGAAGATGAAAACGCCGATGCCAAAGGCTGTGCTCCGAGTCAAAAGGATACAGACTTGGATGGAATCAATGACCGAGATGATATCTGTCCGAGAACCAAAACAAGTGATGTTGCAGGCAGCAATGGATGTTCACCGTCACAGTTGCAAGATACGGATGGAGACGGAGTCTCCGACTCCGATGACATATGTCCAGGGACACTTCTGACTGAATTTAGCAACATCTATGGCTGCAGCAGTAATCAACGTGATGTTCATGGAGATGGCCTTGTGGACGCACAGGATAATTGTCCACTGTTTGATGTGACAGTTTGTCCAAATGTACTCTCTTGGGTCATGTCTTCAGAACCACTTGATGAGTTGGTTTCAAATTCGCTTCAATGGTCCCCTGCCGGAGAACATGCAGCGATGAAGCAAAACGAAGGTATCAGACTCGTTGATGATACATTTGCGTTTGTTCGGGAGCATCTATTTGAAAACGAAAGCCAATATGTTAGAGAGTTCCTATGGATGCCAAATGGCGTAGACTTGTTGGTCATTTGGGAAAGCAATTACTGGGTGGATTCAGAATGTGGTTACTATCTTTGGGACACAGTTGATGACATTCTCTCGTCAAGTTATACTGTGAGTGCCGACTGCTCTTCTTTCCGATATTCTGCCTTAAGCCCGGATGGGACTCGGCTTGCTGTGTCAAAGTATTCCAGTAGCAGTTATTCCAGGAGTACATTGGTGATTGACCTGACCAATCATCTCGTGGCCTTTGAGGATGAAGACCACAATCCGCGAGACCTTGTCTTCACTCACGATGGAACTTCATTGATAGGCCTCACGACCCGATCACTGAATCTGTGGGATATTAACGATGGATATATGCTCCAAAGTAGGCCGATCGAAGGAGCCGATAACCTTCTTTTATCGCCGGACGGTGACAATCTCTATGCATATTCGGAGGAAAGCATTCATGTTTACTCGATGAATTCATTTGTATTTCAATCAATGATTTCGTTTGAGGAAGACAATGGATACTATTCTGGGCCAGTCCATTTATCTCTTACCTTTTCGAGAAGCAGTGACCTTCTCTATGCTATGGCTGTAAATGAAACATACGATGGGGGTTGGAATTACAACTCATCATTCCAAACATACTACGTGGATGGTAGCGGGAGTTTGGAATTGGCCATGCCCCCCCGGGTCGTCAATACTTCAATGGGAACCCCTATCTTTTCCCCAGGTCAAACTTCGTTTATTGCGCATGTTGATGATGAGAATGATTACCATGAGGAAGGATACTACCTTTGGTCACCTGATTCGGATGGCGATGGAATAGTCGACACTTCAGACCTTGGCTCAAATACAATTTTGAATGAAAGCGCTGACGAAACCGGTTGTAGTTGGGGGCAAAAAGACGATGATGAGGATGACGTTCTGAACGGTCAAGATTTGTGTATTAATACACCTATTGGTATTGGCATGGTTGTTGATGAAGCAGGGTGTTCAGACCAACAAGTGGATGAGGATTTCGACGGCGTATGCAATGAAGATGCACAAAGTGCAGGTCCATCGGGTTGCGTTGGAGAAGATTCCTGCCCAAGCACACCATCTGGCAAGGTTGTCGATAGCACGGGATGCAGTTGGGAACAGCAAGATGAAGATGAAGATTCAGTAAAAAACAGCATTGACATTTGTCCTGGAACAAGTCACGCTGAAGTTGCTGATTCGGTAGGTTGTGGTGAAACACAACGTGATAGCGATGGAGATTTAGTGAATGATTACTGGGATGTTTGCGCCGCAACTGGAAACAACTCAACCGTTGATGGAGTCGGGTGTTCCGATTTTCAAGTCGATGCTGATTCTGATGCTATTTGCAACACCAATGCTCCATCAGCAGGTCCTTCAAATTGTACAAAAACCGATATTTGCCCCAATACTGAAAGTAATGCAACGGTTGACACATATGGCTGTTCATGGAATCAACGGGATGATGACGGGGATGG
>JAACCR010000098.1 GCA_009937205.1 Methanobacteriota archaeon
AGATTCTTGACCGAGTCAGTGGGTGAATTTTCGATCAATTTAATCCACCATCCTCTTTTACTAGATTTTGAAAAGGCTTTTGCTATTTGTTTATCTGTCAGTCCCATTATCGGTGAACGGCAAATGGCTAATGCTGCATGTTTAGAATGTGGATTACTCATCAATTCTAATACTGCCATCAAGGTAATACAAACTGGACGAGCTAGTAATGCGCCTTGTTTATCAGCAAGTACTGGGATTCCTTTTGCTTGTAATTTGTCAATTAAATCTGGTAAATGGGTTCTGGCATGTAATAATATTATGACATCATCTGGTGAAATCGCATCACCTGTTTCTTTGATTTCAACCATTTTGTTTGTTGCTCCATCCAAAATCTTTGTTGGCGCTTTATTGAACAATGCATGTAACCTTGAAGCGATCATTTCATGCTCCAATTCAGATGTTTTGGCCTTGGGGTTATTGAATGCGATTAGAGGTTTAAGCGTATCTGTTTCTGGAGTTCCGGCCTCTAGTTGTAGAGGTAATATCCATTCTAAGATTCCTTTAGAGTCATCATCTCTCGCTGGATTAAGGTCTTGAGAGTTGGCATGCCAATCTCCAGGTAATGCTTGATGTCGTGTGTCGAAAACATCTCTGAAAACTCCATTCAAAGTATGTACTAAATTGTGTAGAGTTCTATAATTTGAAGTCAAATCAATATGGCCTTCTTGACGCTGTAGGAAACGAGGATTCGATATCGGAGTAGATTCGTCATCTTCTATTCCGACTGGAATATGTGTCCACGGCTCTGAATGCGCCGCACCTTTGTACAATGCGCTGATGAATGAGTGCCCGCCGCCTGTTGGCCGCGGGTCTCGCCCGTATCCAGGTTTACGATACGGCGTAAATTTTGTATCTGAGAATTCAATTTGGTTATTTTTTCTTATTTCTGTAACTGCACGAAGCATCACGGTTACTTCTGCCTGACGGAATCGATAGATGCTTTGTTTCATATCACCGACGATGCAAATCGTTGGATCCCATTCGCCCAGTGGCGGGCTTGGTTCATCTGGCCTTCTATCTCGTGGCCCCCAAAGGCGTGCGAGTAATCTAAAATGAGATGGATTAGTATCTTGATATTCATCGATGATGAATGCTCTATATTTTCTTCTAAGCGATTGTAATACTTTGAATCTGCGACCTAAGTCCTCAAGGCATTTATCATTGCCTTGTGCAAGTGTAAAGGCTTGAGAGATGTGATAATCTGTCCACGGCTCATCGCCTAAACTATCCAAAGCATCTACAACTGCAGAGGGGTAATCCATACGGCAAATTTCCGGGCAGCGAGATAGTAGCAAATCTCCTACCAAAACCTGTATGTCATCGTAATCATGTACTCCTTCCTGTGCCTTTCTCAGAGTCATTATTGCTTTGCAGCCTTTATGCACAGTTAACAAATCAGCGAGAACTCTACTTTGTAATTCACTAGAGATTCTTAAAATTCCTTTTGGCGCTTTTTCTGGTGGATTTAAGGTTAGAGGCGAAATTCGATATTTGCAATCTGCAGGCATCCATTTGATGTTTGTATATGGTTCCAGTGTGAAAGAACTACGGCCTAGCATTCTAATCAAACGGCCTTCTTGTCCATCCAAAAGTAATTTCATTTTTTCAATGAGCTCTTTAGATTCTGCTGCAATCTTTGTCTTTTCTGTACCCTTGACGCCTGTAACATTACTTTTTGCAAGTAAACCATTCGGCCATCCTTCTTCAGATAATTTGTCGGCTGGAAGGTTACCGCGTGGAAACAATGAGACATCATCGTCTTTGTGTAATGATTTCCAATTTGCAACCGCGATTGCTACTAACCAAACCCACTGTATTTGTTGTGTAGCGTCAGTAGGTAATGGTTCATTGGCCAATTGTTGAAGATGGCGGAAACGAGTGAGGTGGGTTCCTTGTTCGTTCTCTGCCGCTCCTAAATAAGAAGCATCGTAATTGAGAAATAACTTAGTCCAATCTTTCAAATTGCCTTGTAATTTTGTAGCAAATGCAAGTGCTTCATCTTGCACTGGTTCTACCATCATTTGCAATAATGCCTCACTTGGTGGGGCGCTAACTCCGTCCCAAGCGAGTTTCATTTGTTCACAACGATGCATTAGTGAACGTCTTGATTCTTCAACGAATAATGACTTCCAAAGTAGCCCCTTGAATACTACTTCTGCCTTTTTCTGACCTCCAAGCAATATTGCAAGACGGTTTCTCGCAGCAATGAATTCTGATTCTCCTACAGTTATTCCAGCCTCACGTGCATCGTATTCTGTACGAATTCGCCATGCAGTATGTAACGATTCTTGCTGTAGTAATGGTGTTCTTTCCTCTGCAATTTGTTCGCGGCTTGGATGTATTGCTACCATGCCCAAATGTGGCGAAACTATTCCTGAAAGGAACGCGTCAATCGTAGAAATAGGTGCATCATCTAAGGCTGCAACCAATTTCTCTACATCTGCTAAAGATTTGATACGGGAGTCGTAAATTAAATCATCCCGAGTTGGATCCTTCGGCAAAGGTCTAAGAATTGAAACGCTCTTGCGAATTCTGGCTTTCAACTCTGCTGCTGCTTTCTTGGTGAAAGTAATTGCAACCACTTCGCTTGGGATAAGTCCTCTCCACTCCTTGAAATTTTCACGCTCTTTTGCTGGCGCTCGTAGTGAACCTTGTCCCTGTAACGGCTCTCTAGGGCCATTCGGCAAACATAGAGTGGCGCGTTGTTCTGAAGTGATTAAATGTTGAACGTATCTTTCCGCCATCACTGTAGTTTTACCTGTTCCTGCACCGGCATCAAGAGCTATGTGTTTATCCAGATCTAAACCTAACATTTGGCTGAAATTAAAAGGTGGTTTAGCCATCAATCATCACCTCCAACGACTGATGCAACTGGGCATGAATTCTTGACCAAACAGAACTTACAGTTTTTCTTTGAAGGAGTTGGATTAACCATGCCCATTTCTGCCAATGTTACCGCTCTTGTTGAAGTGCGAATTCTTTCACTGATCCACGCTCTAAAGGCATTCGATTTTGGAGGTGCGGTTTCTTCTAAATTACGATAGTGAATTCGACAACTTTCAAATTGAACTCCAATTGATAAATCCTTTAGATATTCTTTCAAATCACTATCAATGTCAACATAGTGAACCGTATCTTCGCCAACTTCACTTACACCTACGCCAACTACTCGATCTCCGGGATTGATAAGTTCCCAAGCCCTAGCATAGACACCGAGTTGTACTTCATCAAAAATTGCCCTTCTATGGCGGTTTCCTTCTTCGCCTTCTTTGGGACCTTTGATGGTCTTCAAATCTCTGATAATTATCCATCTCTTAGCCGGACCACAGGACTCTTTGCCTAATGCAAGAGGTTTCATGTCCTCTGTTTTATCACTTAAGACACCGTTCTTTATTGCCAATTCCCGAATATCTTTCGGCAGTATTACTTCATCGACCCGATCAATTCTACCCTTACCCGAAAATTTGAAAGGTTTTTTCTTTCCAGATTCATCAGTTGCATCAATAGTCACAGAATCACTGCCTTTGGCCTTGCAAAACCATTCACAGGCAATAGGGGCAACATCCTTTAGGGCCAAATCAGCATCTACTAATCGGCCAAGTCTACCGCTTGCAGAAGGTGTATTTGTGCCATCCAAGTATTCTTGCCATTGTTCAGTTGAAATTCCAAGCAAATCCCTGGTCCGATGAACTGCAACCGCGTCTTTTCTTACTAACCATGGTACATTTTCTTTCAAATATTCAAGTACTGCTTTCCAAGCTTTATCGGTTGTTCCAACCGGTCCATTTTCCAATGATGCGCCTTTGGACAATGCTGAGCCACCGAGTTTTACACCATGCCCCTCCAATATCGCACCTTCACAATCGTGAATGATAGTTCCCCCGGTTCTATCGTCAAGGTCTTCGCTTTGTGTTTCTTCTATCCCGGCGCGTAAATGAGATTTCATCCACGCTTCACGAGGGCATTTTAGCCATGCTTGGAGGCGGCTTGCAGACCACATTTCAACTCCTATTTTGGTTGTTTGCGAACCAATATAGTCGTTGATTTTATTGTTTTTGAAAGTTCCTGGGGGCAAGGGCCTAGGGTCGATCGCTGGAGTTTTTTCATCCTTATTCGTTGTCTTTTCTCCAAGTGTTGGCCAAACTTTATCTTCCCTGCCTCCCTTCTCTCCTGCTTGTTTTTTACTTGGCTGTAGTAGTATTGTATCATAACTTAGCATTTCTTGTCGTTGCTTCCAAGAAATTGTTTCACCGACATTTAAGTTAGAAAAATTAGGCTGTCTTGCAAACCTATCGGCTTGCAATTTTTGTTCATGGGCTACCGCTATTGTTCCAATGTGAGTTGGGGTACCTTCTTCGTCCCATCCTCCAGCAATCGCCAAACCAAGGCGTTGTTTTCTATCTCTGCCCCTATTGCCCGAACGTTGTCCTCGTGCAGTTCCAGATTCCATCACCATGGAAAATGGGCGCGGAGTTAACCATTCACCTTCTCCACTTTGACGGTTGACTAAGTGCCACGCTCTATTCTGATTTTTTTCTAAATATTCTGTGTCTGGAATGAATGAGGGAATTTTAGAATGTTCTGTAATTTTTCCTTCTAATCTCAAATCGCCAAGCCATTCAGCCAATGGTGCACTCGGCCCGCAACCTTCATCCGCAGTGGTATCAAAAATTACTACTGTTTTTGCTGCATTTAGCAAATGACGGAGGTGATGGCGTCCTCTACGAATTGGTAAATCGGTGGTGTGAAGTCCTAATTTTATTCTCGCCTCAGAATCAATCCATGGAACTTTAGGTGCTTTCATAGACCAAGCGTTAACATCACATCCTGCCAGAATTATCAAATCTGCTTGTAATCCATGTGCATCCTCTGGAGTTGCTAATGTCAAATTTTGATTAGTGGTTCGCGAGGTATCTAGTTTCGATTTGCTGGCTATCAATTCTAATAATTCTGTAAATTTAATACCGCTAGAAGCTATCTTAAAACCACAATTATGCATTTGTTGAACCAAATTATTGAAAGATTCGTTTAGAATTTGTAATGCTTGGATGGAGCGGTCTTGATTTGCATTTCTTTGCATCAATTCATCCCATTTTACTTTTGATAGAATATGATTGAACCATTGTGCTCCACTTGTCAGTAGATCTGGTAGAGGCAAGATCTCCCCACTGGAACACCCAATCACATCTTCACTCAACAATGCTTTATCGCCATCCAGTAGGAGTGGTGCCCAGATTCGCGATAATGATGCAATCCACCATTGAGTTTGTTCCAACTCTTTTGGAGTTTGTTCTTTATCACCTAATTGGGGCTTGACTTGCTCTAGCATTCTCATCCATCTTTTTAGCGCACCTTGGCCGCCTAAGACGTGGAATGACTGCGCCATTTTCTCTAAAATAGAAGGAGTAGGTTTTGCCTGCCAATCTTTCTTGGTTGGATGTTTGTCGCTGGTCACGGAACCAGTCCAAAGTGGTAAAGCATTAGATGAATACAAGTTCAGCAGTTCTGCTAAACTCCATGCATTTTGGCCACTACTCATTCTAGCCAGTCGTAATATTGCTGCGATAGCTGGTTGGGAATCCAACTCGTCAGCAGTCAGTGGCAAATCATATCCCAATTCTTTCAGTCTCTTTGACCAAATTTGTTCCCTTGAAGATTTGGCGCCATCGATCAATAGAATTGTGCCCAAAGGGTTTTCGCAGTTTGCTTGATAATTTGAAATGACTTCGATTGCTGCGTTGATTGAATGTTCACTTCTATCTAAAGTTACTATGTGATGGGATGTCTCCTTTTTCACGCCTTCACAGGAAAGCCAATGGTCTGGAGAATCTACCTTCCATACCTTGTGGTCTGGTAACCACTCAGGAAGTTCAGATTGAGTGATGAAATGTGTGTCTTCAATGTATGAGCCATGGTGGCCTATGCGGAAGTTACCGGCATTACATAATTGATGGATGGGTCTGAATTTTGCAATCACAGTTAACAGGTCAATTTCAATCTCTGTGAAATCTGGCGCCATATCTAAAATTACTATTCCGCTTATCTCTTTTAGTGAAAATGGAATATTATCTTCATCTATTGATTTGAGTTCCTTAACCAATCTTCTTTTGACCAAGTCTGGGTGTGACCCTCCTAATTGTTCTTCGATATCACGCAGTATGCCGACTAAGTCTTGTGCACCAGGGTCGTCTTGCCAAGCCTTGGGATCTCTAACTTCAGATAATACCCGATGTAATTGTAGTAACCTTTCGCTTTTGAATGTAGTCCATGGACCATATTCGCCAC